>CALXMJ010000206.1 GCA_944389445.1 uncultured Victivallales bacterium
CCGGAACGATGGTCCGCGTCTGGCATCCGGCAAACAGAAGTGCGCCGGCGGCAAGGAGAGCGGAAAAGAACATTGCAGATATCGTTTTCATATCAAAACCTCTGTGATTTGATTACCATGCTTCGGTAGTGTATTCCACCGCGAGTCTCGCGGCATTGTAACATGCCTGCTTCAAGGCGTTTGCCCTGTTGACGGCGGGATCCGCAAGAATCTGATAGGTGGCGGAGCCGACAACTACGCGGGTCGGAATCAGCGGTTCGCCGCGTCCGGGAATCAGAACGGAGAATTCCAGAGTGACGGAAATCTGGAACTCCGCCGGACGGTAGGTGATGTCGTTGTCCATGCTGTCCTCCCGGATGGTCATGTTGGAGACTTTTGTGATTTTTCCGTAGAGAACGCAGTCGGACGCTCCGAGATTTTTGAGTTTCAATCCGCCGTCGAACTGAAACCGTTCACAGAGCTGCTGCCGCATGACGGATGCCGCGAGCATCTCCAGCGTATCGTTTTTCACTTCTGCGACCGCAATGGATTTCACCTGGGGATGCATGAGCGAACGCGCCCCGATTTTGTATCCGCATCCTGTGAGAAGCAGCGCCGCGGCCAGGACGGCGGAAAGGGTAAAGAACTTATAACATGTCATCGGTGACGACCTCCTTCTTGTCTTTGTCGATGATTCCGCCTTTGACATCCCGAATGGGCAGAAGCCAGCGGCCCTCATTTACCGGCATATGGATGATGGGGGCATCCTCTCTCGGAAAACCGGTTTCCTTGAATGCACGGCGTTCCGGAGTCCAGTGAAGACCTTTTGCCTTGTATTCCTTGTCGATCTCCGCGAGCATCTGTTCCGCGGCGGAGGCGGGTTTTGTGTTGGTGTAATCCCGGATCACGGTTGCAAAATAGCGCTGGGCGACATCGTATTTCTTCTCGTTCATGTAGAATTTCCCGATGTTGTACAGCCGTTCCGCCATGATGGTATGGACCTCTTCGCGGGAGCGTCTGATCCAGTCTGTCTGAGGATCGTCCGGATGTTTTTCGAGGAAGGTGTCGAATGCTTCGAGGGCAAGTTTCGCGTTCTGGTTGTCGCCGTCGCCGCGGCGGGATTTGTGAAGAAGAGTGTTTGAAAGTTCGAGCGCCGCATAGCGTGCTTCCTCCGAATCGGGATGGAGCTTGATGGTGTCGGCAAAGCATTGAATGGCCTTGTCCGGCTGGTCGTTGTCCAGGTAGAGGCGTCCGAGACGGAGCCTCGCTTCCGGCGCGGAGGTGGTGCACGGAGCGTTTTTCAAGGCTTTTTCATAGATTTCCATCGTACGGTCGTCTTTGGTGATGAAGGGAATCCAGGAGAGAAAGCGGTCCCGGTGCCCGGAAAAGAATTTGTCTCCGATTTCGAACTGGCGTTTGACAACCTCCGTGAAATTGATCCGTGTGACATGTCCCTCCGCCAGCTTCTGGAGACAGTCGAATTCCGCTCCGTACTTGCGCGCTTTCCGGTAGGCTCTGGCCGCGGAGATGAGCGCGTTGACCTTCTGTACGGGATCATCCGCCTGAATCTCCGATTCCAGATAGGAATCCGCTGCGGACAGGAACCTGCGGTTGTTTTCATATTCATGTCCGTCGGAAAATGCCTTCTGTGCAGCTGCCTCGTCGGCAAATGCTGTCAGCAGAAAGAGAGAGCTCAGTAAAAATAGAAAAATTTTCAGATGCATTGCTTGTTTTCGCTTCCCGGGATTTGTTTTTCTCTTTTCCGGCATCTATCTTATAAAGTGCAAGGATGGATGCCGTGTCGTTCATGACATTCTGAAATTTAGCACTTTATTGAGAAATCGCAAGTGCCAATCAAAATTAAGGGGAATAAAGTTCGGAATGAAAGTGCTTCAGATATTGACGGAACTTGGACCGGGAGGCGCGGAACGTGTCGCACTGGATCTGTCGGAACGGCTGCTGGCCCGTTCCCATGCCGTATCGCTGATCTCGCTGAAATCCCCGCCGGAAAACAAGTCCATAGAGGATTCTTTCCTTGCGATGGGCATTGTGCCGGAGTTTCTGCATATGGACTCTCTCCGGGATTTTTCAAGGATTTTCACGCTGCGGCATCTGATCCGGAAAATCGGACCGGACATTATCCACTCTCATCTGATGCATCCGAACCTTGTGTCGCGCCTGGCTTCCGCGGGGCTTGGAATTCCTCTTTTGAATACGGTGCACATCAGCGAGCGCCGGAAAAACAAGGGCGTCTTTTTCTGGCTCGACGGAGTTACTTTTCCGCTTTGTACCGCCTGCAACGCCGTATCTTTCGCTTCCGCTCGATTTCATGAGCAGGCGGTCGGACTGCCCGCGGGCACCATTGATGTCATCTACAACGGCGTCGATCCGGTTCCCTGTCCGGAAAAGGAGGTCCTTGCGGAATACCGGAGAAAATGGGGACTTGAGGAGTGTTCGAAGATCATCGGTTCCATCGGCAGGCTCGACTGGCAGAAGGGGTTCGACAATCTGCTGCGCCTTCTGCCTGAGATTTCCGCAAAGCTTCCGCCGTCCGAACGATGGGGCCTGGTGATTCTCGGGGAGGGCGGCCGGCGCGCAGAGCTGGAGAAACTGGCGGCGAAGGCTCCGGAGAATCTGCTCGTCCGTCTGCCCGGCTTTCTGCCGGATGCTTCGCGGATGAACTGGCTCTTCGATGTGTTCGTGATGCCGTCCCGTTACGAAGGCTACGGTCTTTCGCTGGCAGAAGCAATGACAACCGGTGTTCCGGTCGTGGTGAATCCGGTGGATTCCCTTCCGGAAATCTGCCGGTTTTACCGCAATCACATTCTGACGGACTTTGAGTCTCCGGAACGGCGGAGCGAGACGGCACAGCGGATCGTCGACTTCGCCCGCCGCGGAAGAATTGAACCTCAGGTGATTTCGTCCCGGCGGGAGATGGGAGACCGCTACATCAAGCTCTATGACAAACTGCTGCGCTGAAAAAAACGGTTTCCCGGAATTCCGTGCTCCGGACCGGCCGGGCAAACGGAAACACAAAAAAAAAGCAAAAATGATTTTACTCTTGGAAAAACTGTGCTAAATTGATACACGATTCAGAACCGTTCAAAAATATAACAGGAGGAAAATCTGGTAAAATGAAAACCGTACTCGACACCATTCGCGAACAGGCGAAAAAACTCAACCGGAAAATCTGTCTGACGGAAAGCGACGACATCCGGAATCTCAAAGCGGCGGAAAAGCTGGTTCAGCTCGGCTATGCCCGTCCGGTGCTTGTCGGCTGCGAGGAGTCCATCCGAAAGCTCGCCGCGGAAAACGGCGTCTCCCTGGAAGGCGTCGAACTCGTCGATGTCTTGAAATCCCCGAATCTCGACCGCTACATCGCGACCGCAGTCGAAATCCGCAAAAACAAAGGGCTGACCCCTGAACAGGCGCGCGAATGGCTGAAGGACACCTGCGTCTTTTCCGCCGTCATGGTCTGCGCCGGAGACGCTCACGGATACGCCTCCTGCGGCGGCAATCCGAATGGATATGCGCACAACACCGCCCAGAAAACAAAACCCGCTCTTCAGCTCTTCAAAACAGCGAAGGGCAACAAGATCGCCTCCAGCTTCTTCGTCATGCAGATGCCCGATCCGAAATGGGGCTACAACGGAGTGCTTTTCTACACGGACTGCGGACTGAACATCAATCCGAATTCCGATCAGCTTGCCGAAATCGCGGTCACGACGGCGAAGCGTTTCAAAATGTATACCGGGGCCGAACCGGTGGTCGCCATGATTTCCTGCTCGACCAACGGGTCCGCTCATGATCCCATCATTGACAAGGTCGTGGAAGCTGCCGCCAAGGCAAAGGCGCTCGCTCCCGATATGCTCATCGACGGCGAGATGCAGTTCGATGCCGCCATCGTTCCCGAAATCGGACAGAAGAAATTCGCCGGTTCGAAGGTCGCCGGTCACGCCAACGTGCTCGTCTTCCCGGACCTGAACTGCGGAAACTCCATCTACAAAGCCACGGAGCGCCTTGCCGGAGCCACCGCGATCGGTCCGATCTGCAACGGACTGCGCCGTCCCTTCGTCGACGGCAGCCGCGGATGCTCCATCGACGATATCGTCGACATGGCGGCTGTCTGCGCCGTGACCGAATGGGAAGAATAATTTTTCCGGAACAAGAGCATTCCCGGACAGTCCGGGGATGCTTTTTCAAACAAAGAATACAGGGAGGGTAAAATGAAAAAAGCAATCCTGATGCTGCTGATGATGTGCAGCGCCGTTTTCGCTTTCGCGGATGGCATCAACTGGCTCGACGACTATGGAAAGGCTCAGGAAGAGTCGCAGAAAACCGGGAAGCCGATTCTGATGCTCTTCACCGGCTCCGACTGGTGTCCCTACTGCATCAAAATGGAGAAGGATGCGTTTTCAAAACCGCAGTTCCAGAAGTTCATCCAGGAAAACTTCATCATGTTCAAGGCGGATTTTCCGCGCAAACAGAAGCTGCAGCCTGGAGTCGTCGCACAGAACCGGAAACTGCAGTCTCAGTATAAGGTCAGAGGATATCCCACGGTCATCATTACCGATGCCAAAGGTGCTCAGCTGGCACAGACCGGCTTCATGCAGGGCGATGTGAACACATACATCAAAGCCTACAAACAGATCCTCTCCAAAATCAAGAAGTAAGGCCGATCCGACTTTCTTCTGAAAAATCCCCGGACCGCGATTGATTTTTTCCGTGATCCGGGGTATATTATTTTCACTTCGTTTTCAAACGTTCAACGAGCCAGGGAGTTTTGCTGAGAAACAGCATTTGTATGGACAGTTATCTTTTAATCGGCCTGGAGATCCTCCTGCTGATTCTTCTGATCTGCGGATCCGCCTTTTTCTCCAGCTGTGAAATGTCCCTTTTCTCCCTGAGCAGAGCGAAAGTGATTGCCTATAAAAACGATCCTTCGCCGACCAAGCGCCGCATCTATTTTCTGCTGGACAACTACAACAGAACCCTTGTTTCCATCATTTTGTCGAACATGTTCGTCAACAGCTGCATTTCGATGCTGAACGACACCGTTATCAAGGATACGGGGCTTTCGGGAGCCGCTGCGACGGTCGCCTCCGCGGTGACCGGCATCGTGGTGCTGCTGCTTTTCGGGGAGATCACCCCGATGACTCTGGCGTATGTCTATTGCGATCCGTGGTCCCGGGTGGTGGCGCTTCCGGTCAGCATCATGCGGAAGGTTCTGTTTCCCGTGATTTTTGTGGCGGAAAAGTTCTCAAACAGGGTACTTGATCTTCTCGGACGGAAAAGTTCCGTTCCCCTGACGCACGAGGAATATGATTCCTATATCGACACCTGCACGCGGAACGGAGCATTTTCCCCCGAAGAGAAGGCTCTGCTGAAAGAATCGCTGGATTTCAGTTCACGGGAAATTACCAGAATCATGCAGTCCCGGACCTCAATCGGATTTCTGCGGAAGGATGCAAGCGCCGAGGCGGTGGCGGAGGCCGTTCACAGGGTCCGGAAAATGTATTTTCTGGTCGGAGAGAAGGATATCGACGACGCGGACATGATTCTTTCCGCCCGCGATTTTTTCATGCTTTCTCCGAAACAGCGTGAGAACTGGCTGGAATCCTCCTGCGTCCGGAGTGCGATTTTCATTCCGGAACAGACGTCGGTTGTGCTGGCTCTCCGCACCTTGAAGGCTCACAATGAATTTGCCGCGCTGATTTCCGATGAATACGGCGGCATTTCCGGTTTGATCTCCCGTTCCGGCATCTATGCCGCGCTGACGGGCAGTTCCATCGGGGGGGAGATGTCCGCTCCGACGGAACCTTTGCGCCAGGATGCCTCCGGAAAACTCTGGCTGTACGAAGGATTGACCCCTGTCGAGGCCGTGATGGAGGATACCGGATGGGTTCCCGAAGAGGAGATCAAGTCATCCACGCTGAATGGTGTTTTCTGTGAATTGTACGGGGCTTTGCCGAAGGTGGGAGCGCAAGTCGTTTCCGACGGCATCCGCATCAAAGTACTGGAGATGTCGGGCAACCGCGCATCGAAACTGGAGGTCGTCCGGCTGCCCGCACCGGAGGAAATGGAGGATGCGTCATGCTGATCAGTCTGTTTTTTCTCGTATTCTTCATGCTGATGCAGGGAATGTTTGCCGGAATGGAAACGGGGATGATCTCGGTCCGCCGCCCGCGGATCGAACACGCATGCGAAACGGGAAGCCGTTCCGCAAAGATGGTGCTCTTTTTCCTGAACAATCCCGGCGTCATGATTTCGACAACTCTGCTGGGCGTGAATATCAGTGTGGTCTGCGCATCGCTTGCCGCGAAGAGTTTTGCGGAGAGCGCGGGACTCTCCTCCGCAGGAGCTCTGCTTGCCATGAGCTGTGCGCTGAGCGTGGGAATGCTGATCTGTGAAATCATTCCGAAGAACTGGTTCCGTCAGGCGCCGTGTCTGCGGTGTTCCATGTTCATCTGGATTCTCTACCTTACCTATTTTGTGCTGTTTGTGCCGGCGCGTCTGTTCGACTGGTTCACATCGTTCCTGAGCCGGAAAATTTCACGGGACAAATCCAGCGACGAGACGAGAAGCGCAGTGATGCGGGAGGATCTCAAGCTCTTCCTGATGGAAAGCGAAAGTTCCGGCGGTCTGCCGGCGGAAACGGCGTCCATTCTGGACAATGCGATCGACTTCCATTCCTCCAGAGTCGGCGACATCATGAGGAGGAAACAGGATGTCATGGAAATATCCTCCGAGATCACCGTCCGGGAGGCCATGCGGATCTGCCGGAGAACCTCCATTTCCAAATTCCCGGTTTTCGATGCGGAACAGAAACGCTGGATCGGCATTTTCTCCTGTTACTGCGCGATGTTCAATCTCCGGGAACGTGACTGGGAGTCCGTGAAGGTGAAGAACTGCATGCAGAACATGATTTCCATAGAGGAAGCCACACCCATTGTCGAGGCACTGAGCAGGACCCGCGGTTCCGATGTCGCCATGTACATTGTCGAGAAGGATGGGCGGCAGACCGGTGTTTTCACTTCCTCCGATATTGCCGAAAAACTGTTCGGTTGATTCTTTCCTTTCCCGGTTTTGCCGGGATTTTATCCTGCCGGGGTTGAATTTTGCAGGAAAGTGTTTATTGTAATAAGAAATAAGTTCGACTGTCAAAGCGTTAAACAAGGAGATTGGGATATGTCGATTGAAAGCGCCAGAGCCTTTTGCATGAGAATGATGAGCGACGATGAATTCCGTGAAAACATGGGAAAAGCGGAAAGCGCCGATCAGATCCGTGAAATCATCAAAAAGGATAACTACGACTTCAGCAAACACGATCTTCTGAAGATCGTCAGCGAACTGACCGGAAAGAAGCTCGAAGCTGATCAGCTGGAGGATATGGTCTGCGGCATCTATGCCGAAGAGGTTGCCGGCAGCGACAATGCCGAGGCGATAGAGAACGTCCGAGCCTGGTTCAGAAGCCTTTGATTATGAGAAGAGTTCCGAAAATCGTTTCTCCGGATGAGGCGGTTCAGGCCGTGAAATCCGGGGATTCCGTTTATCTCAGCGGATTTGCCAACTCGCCGGAAACGCTGGTGGAGGCTCTTTGCCGCCGAGGCGACCGGGGAGAGTTGCAGGATGTCGAAATCGTACAGCTGATGACCTTCGGAAAAGCTCCCTATACCGAGGAGAAATACGCGGGAGTCTTCATTCCGAATGCGTTTTTCGCCGGAGCTAACAACCGTAAAAGCATCCGGGAGGGAGTCAGCGATTATCTTCCCGTGGGGCTGAGCGATACGCAGGCGCTTTACCGGTCCGGCATTTTCAAGTGCGACGTCGCAATCATCAAAGTCACAAAGCCGGATCAGCACGGGTATGTTTCGCTCGGGGTTTCCGTGGATATCACGCTGGCGGCAGTCGAAGTTGCGAAAACGGTCATTGCCGTGGTTGACGAGAAGGCTCCGCGGACTCTGGGCGATTCGCTGATTCCCTACAGCCGGATTGATTATGCCGTGCTTGACAATCATCCCCTGATGGAGATCATCAATCCTCCATCGACGGAACTGGATATCGCCATCGGGAAAAACTGCGCCGCACTCATCGACAATGGTGCGTGTCTTCAGATGGGGATCGGTTCCATTCCCAATGCGATCCTTTCCGCATTGAAGGATCATTCCGATCTCGGAATCCATACGGAGATGTTCTCCGACAATGTGATTCCTCTTGTCGATGAAGGCGTCATCAACGGCGCCAGAAAGCAGATCGACCGCGGAAAGCTGGTGACCAGTTTTCTGATGGGATCGCAGAAATTCTATGATTTCATCGACAACAATCCACTGGTTCTCATGAAGGATATCGGTTATACAAACGATCCTTTCATCATTGCGCAGAACGACAATGTCGTGGCGATCAATTCCGCAGTGGAAATTGATCTCACCGGACAGGTCTGCGCCGATTCCATCGGGTATCAGATGTATTCCGGAGTCGGAGGTCAGCTGGATTTCATCTACGGAGCCTCGCGTTCCAAAGGCGGGAAAGCCATCATTGCGATTGCTTCCGAAACAAACAAGGGCGAGAGCAAGATCACGCCTTTCCTCAAACCGGGTGCGGGAGTCGTTACGCCGAGGCATCTTGTCCATTACGTGGTAACGGAATACGGGATCGTCGACCTGTACGGCAAGACTCTTCAGGAACGGGCCGCCCTCCTGATCAGCATTGCCCATCCGAAGCACCGTGAGGCTCTGGAAAAAGCCGCCTTCGAACGTTTCGGCGCCGGATTCCTGCGCAGAAAGGCAAAATTGTTCCAGCCCTGAGAAAGTTCCAGGAGACCTCCGGGAGAGGCGGAAAATTCAAATGTAAAAAAGACCGGAATGGAAATGATCCGTTCCGGTCTTTCTTTTTGCTCTGAACCTGGAGGGCTTATGCCATCAGAAGAGTCATGATTGCCTTCTGGACGTGGAGACGGTTTTCCGCCTGATCGAAGACAATGGAGTGTTCCGAATCCATGACGTCATCCGTGATTTCCTCGCCACGGTGCGCGGGCAGGCAATGCAGGACTTTTGCGTCTGGTTTCGCCTTTTTCAGATTGGTCATGTTGAGCTGGTAGGGGGCAAGGATTTTCATGCGGTCCTTGGCCTCGTCTTCGAATCCCATGCTGACCCAGACATCGGTGTAGATGTAGTCCGCATCCTTGAGCGCCTCGTCGACATCGGTGGTCCAGGAGGATTTTCCGGCGCCCAGATTTTTGTTCAGGTATTCCTGTGCCGGAGCGAATTCGTTCGGCGCGGCGATGGCCAGATCGACTCCGGCAAGCTGCGTTGCGAACATCAGGGAGTTCGCCATGTTGCTGGCGCCGTCGCCGAGATAGGCCATTTTGAGCCCGGCAAGTTTTCCGTTCGAGTGTTCCCACATGGTGAAGATGTCGGTCAGAGCCTGGCATGGATGAAATTCATTTGTCAGAGCGTTGATGACCGGATATCTGGAATATTCCGCAAGTCCTGCCACATCGCTCTGTGCATAGGTGCGGATTACAATTCCCTGCAGATAGCGTTCGAGGACTCGTGCCGTATCGGGGATGGTCTCGCCGCGTCCCATCTGGGTGTGTCCCTGTTCGAGATAGACGGGATAGCCGCCGAGCTCCTGAATTCCGACTTCAAACGAGACTCTGGTCCGGGTCGAGGATTTCGCAAAAATCATGCCGATGCTTTTTCCCGCGAGCGGTTTGATCGCGCCCGGTGTTCCGCGTTCCTTCTTCAGTTTTGCCGCGAGTTCTATGATGGTATCGAGATCGGCTTTCGTCAGATCGGCGCATGACAGCAAGTCTTTTTTCATAGGTCGTTCCTCCTGTTTCGAGGTTGTTTCTGTATGGGTTATTTCGCTGAGGCTTCGCGTTCCGCAAGAGCCGCGTCGATGAGGGCGGCGGCTTTCCGGCAGTCGTCTTCGTTTACGATGAGCGGCGGGACAAGACGGAGAACCGTTTCTCCCGCGGTCAGCGCGATCATTCCCTTGCTTCTCAGAATGGGCAGCAGTTCGACGGCAGGATAATCCAGCACGACGCCGACCATCAGTCCTTTTCCGCGGACATCTTTGATACATGCGTGCTTCGGCATCAGTTCCTTCAAAAGACCGGCCAGGAAAGCTCCCTGTTTTTTACAGTTTTCGAGGACGCCGCCGTTGCAGAGCGTGTCGACAACCGCGCATGCGGCCGCCGAGGCGAGGGGGGTGCCGCCGAATGTGCTGGCATGAGTTCCCGGAGTCAGAACGCCTTCCAGTTTGCGTTTCGCGATCATTGCCGCGATCGGATATCCGTTTCCGAGCGCCTTTGCAAGAGAGAACGCGTCCGGTTCGACGCCGTATCCCTGCCAGGCGAAGAGTGTTCCGGTCCGGCCCATTCCGCACTGGACTTCATCGAAGAGGAGAAGAATGCCTTTTTCATCGCAGAGACGGCGGATGCCTTCCAGATATTCCTGTGTGGCGGGGATGATTCCGCCTTCGCCCTGCACAGGCTCCAGCAGGATCGCCGCGGTTTTGGAATCAATCGCATTGCGCGCGGCTTCCAGATCGTTGAACGGGACATGCTTGAAACCGAGTGTATCGGGTTCGAAGCCTTTCCGGTATTTGCTTCTGCCGGTCGCGGCGAGAGTGGCAAGAGTGCGTCCGTGGAAGGAGTCGTTCATGGCGATGATCTCATAGCGTCCCCGGATGGAACCCCATTTTCTGGCAAGTTTGATGAGCCCTTCGTTGGCTTCGGCGCCGCTGTTGCAGAAGAAGCAGACTCCGTCGAAACAATGGGAAATCAGCTTGGATGCAAGTTCCGGCTGGCGTTCATTCATGAAAAGATTCGAGACATGGACCAGTTTCTGCGCCTGGTCAATGATCGCTTTCGTTACAGCAGGATGGCAGTGCCCGAGACTGCACACGGCGATGCCTGCGGCGAAGTCCAGATATTCGTTTCCGTCTCCATCCCACAGATGGCATCCGCTGCCGCGCGTGAAGAGAATATCCGCTTTCGGATACGTCTTCATGACGTATTTATCGTAAAGTTCGATGTTTTTTTCGGTCAGAGCGCTGTGCATCTTCCCCAATCTCCTTATATTTGAATTCCCTAATTCATATTTCAGTAGCAAATCACTACACTAGCATTGCTTTTGAAAAAGTCAAGCGGAAAGGAACGTAAAAAAGTGGTTTTATTTATTTTTGCCGTTAATGCGCGTTTTGCGCTTGACTTTGCTTGACCAATCGTCTACTTGTAATAATAATAGTGCGAACCTGACGACCGGCGCCGCGACATTGAAATCGTGCGATATCATGAGGGAAAATCTGCTGCTCCGGTTTTAATTTTTTGAGTATGGAGAAGGAAGTGTCATGCCGGATAAACTGGTTATAGTCGAGTCGCCTGCGAAGGCGAAAACAATCGGAAAAATCCTCGGGAAGGATTATATCATCAAAGCGTCCTACGGCCATATCCGGGATCTGCCGGAACGTGCGTTCGGAGTCGATATCGAGCATAATTTTTCTCCGCAGTATGAGGAGTCCAAATCGCGCGGCAAGAATTTGTCGGAACTGAAAAAGACCGCCAGGACCGTGAAGGAAATCTATCTGGCGCCCGACCCGGACCGCGAAGGAGAGGCGATCGCCTGGCATCTGCACGAGGTCTTGAAGAATGTCAACCGCAAGGCCGCGTTCAAACGGGTCGCATTCCATGAGATCACGCGTTCCGCCATCACAAAGGCGTTTCAGCATCCGGGGGATCTGAACATGAATCTGGTTGATGCGCAGCAGGCGCGGCGCGTTCTCGACCGGATTGTCGGATATATGATCAGTCCGCTGCTGTGGTCGCGGATCGAACGGGGGGTCAGCGCTGGACGCGTGCAGTCGGTGGCGCTCCGCCTTGTCTGCGAGAGAGAGCGGGAGATTCAGGCGTTCGTTCCGAAAGAGTACTGGAACTTTTCCGCGATTTTTTCGCAGGGCGGCGAATGCCGCTTCACGACAAAACTTGCAAAAATCAACAACGGCAAATTTGAAATCGGCAACAAAAACGATGCCGACAGCGTTCTTGCCGCAGTCAGAGGGGCTTCCGCATGGAAGGTCTCTTCCATTGAAAACCAGCCGCGCAAGCGCTATGCGCCGCCGCCGTTCATCACCAGTACGCTTCAGCAGGCGGCAAGTTCCGCGCTCGGGTTCTCGGCAAATTCGACGATGCGTTTTGCCCAGCAGCTCTATGAAGGAGTCGATACGGGCGAGGGGCATATCGGCTTGATTACCTACATGAGAACCGACTCGGTTGCCATTGCCGCGGAGGCGCAGGCCGCCTGCCGTGACTTCATCGGGAAAAACTACGGAACGCCCTTCGTCCCCGAAAAACCGAATTTCTTCAGGACCAAGTCCACTGCGCAGGGCGCGCACGAGGCGATCCGTCCGACGGATGTCAATCTGACACCGGAAAAACTGAAAGATTATCTGGAACCGGGCCAGCTGAAGCTTTACCGGCTGATCTGGAGACGCTTCGTCGCTTGCCAGATGGCTCCCGCCGAACAGCAGAGAACCACTGTCGATGTCGAGGGCAGGGGAAGCGATGACAATCTCTACACCTTCCGCGCCACCGCCACCGTGACCACGTTCCCCGGCTTCCTGAAAGCCTACAATATCGAGGAGGAGGGCGCCGCGTCTTCCGAGGACGACAATACGAAAGATGCCGAGGCTCTTGCCGCTCTGAAGGAAAATTCCGCCTGCAGACTGGAAGATGCTCTTTCGGAGCAGAAGTTCACCGAACCGCCTCCGCGTTTTTCGGAGGCAACTCTCATCAAGGAACTGGAATCCAACGGAATCGGGCGTCCGTCCACCTATGCCACGATTGTCAACACGATTCAGGAACGTGCCTATGTCCTGAAGGAGAAAGGCAAACTTTCTCCCACCGAACTGGGTTTCAAGATCAACGACTATCTGGTCGCTTCGCTTCCGGATCTGATTCAGGTCGGCTTCACTGCCGATATGGAAAACCAGCTCGACAGCGTGGAGGAAGGACGCATTCTCTGGACCCGCATGCTGAAGGATTTCTATGAAAAATTCTCGAAATGGCTTGCCGAAGCGAAGAATGCGGGCGCTCCGGAGGCACGGAAGGCAAAGGCTGTTCTGGATCTGCTCTCCTCCGTCAAAACGTGGGAAGTCCCTGAAAAAGGGGCAAAACGTGTCTATGACGACAAAAAATTCTATAACTCCGTACAGGCAAAAGCCGAACAGGGCACCACCATTTCCGCGAAACAGTGGGAAGCTCTGCTGAATCTTGTTGTCAAATACGCTTCCCAGCTGAAGAATCTCAAGGAGATTGCCGAGGCGAATGGCTTCCAGAAGGATGTCGAGGCGGCGATGGAGCGGCTGGACGACCGGCGGAAAAAACGCGAAGAAATCCTCCGGCGCAGAGAAGACGCCGCAAACAACGCGCCTCCCCAGGATTCTCTGGAATCTGTTTTCCGGGCAATGCAGGGGATCCCGTGGAGTCCGCCGGAAAAGCGCGGCGCGCGGGTCTATGACGATAAAAAATTCTTCGAGTCTCTGAAAAAACAGATGGAATCCGGCAAGTTCCTTTCGGAAAAGCAGATTTCCGCTCTGGCGAAAATCGCCGCCCGGTATGCGTCTTCCATTCCCGACTATGAATCGGTTGCGAAAAAACTGACCGGATCCGTGCCCGGAGCGGCGGTTTCGTCCGCTGAAGAAGCTCAGGGTGAAGGCGGCGCATCGTCTGCTCCCGCCGCTTCGGCGGGGCCCGGAGAGGCTGAGATCGACCGGATCCTCAAAGCCATGTCCGAAATCACCGACTGGGCGGAACCCGAAAAGAAAGGCCGCCGCGTTTACAACGACAAGGAGTTCTACGAATCCCTTGCCAAACAGCGCGCGTCCGGAAAAGTGCTCTCGTTCAAACAGGCCGCCGCATTGACGAAACTTGCGGCAAAGTATAAGATTTCATAACACCTGCCGTTGTTTCCGGAGACCGGCGGCAGACAACAAAATATGGCGCGGGGATTTATCGTTTCTGTCCGGTGATCCCCCAAACAGAAAAGGGTGTTTCTTATGAATGGTCTTGAGCTGCTGCCGCTGATCCTGCTTGGTTTTCTTCTCTTTTACCTGATCTTTCCGATTTGGAGCTACATGCGGTTGAGTCAGATGCTCCGGGAGGAACGCGAGGAAAACCGCCGGGTTCAGACGTTGCTTCTGAATCTGCTCCGTTCCCTGCAGGCAAAGACGGAACAGAAAACAAGCTCTTCCGAATCTCTGGCGGATGCGGAGCCGGAAGCCCGGACGGCGGCTTCATCAGATTCTCATGCAGAGAAGAAGAGCGGGGCGGAGATTCTCCGTTCCTCAGAGCCGGTTTCTTCCCTGATCTTCCCGGACGAGGAATCTTGCGGAGCTGAACAGGGTGCGGAGACGCAGGAAAAATTATCTGTCGAGAGCTCTGCGGCTGGTCTGAGCGGAACGGGACTTCCCGCAGGAGAGAAAAACTCGGAAAAGGCGGAATTGCCGGAAAACGGGGCTCCTGCCGGGAAAGAAACGATCGACTCGCGGACAAGCGAAGCGTGGGACAGAATTGTCGAATGGTTCTGCGTCGGCGAGAATTACCGCTATAAAAACATCTCCCGCGAGTATGCGTTTGCCACGACCTGGCTGATCCGGATTGCCGTGGTGATCCTGATTGCGGGGGTCGTGTTCTTTCTGAAGTTCGCGGTTCAGAACAATCTGATTTCGCCGGAACTGCGGATCGGCTGTGCGTTTCTCGCGGGATGTGCGATGGCGATTGCGGGAATGTTCGGAGCGAAACGGAAATATCACATTGCGGCGGTCGGGATCATGGGGGCGGGATTTGTCACGATGTATCTTTCCGCCCGCGCGGGGTACATTGTCTATTCGATGACGGATTCCCTGACGGCGTTTCTCATTATGACGGTCATTACCATTGCGGCGATGGCGTCGTCGATCCGGGCGGATCATCCGTTTCCGGCGTTTCTCGGAATCACCGGCGGTTATCTGACTCCGATCATGCTTTCCACGGGAAGCCGGAATTACATCGGTTTTTTCATCTACCTGTCCATCATTACCTTCGGCCTTCTGATTCTGGCGAATTTCCGGAAATGGAGAGGGGTGAATCTGTTAGGTTTTCTGCTTTTTGCCTTCCTGACGGCGCTGACGCTTTCTACAGGGATTCACCAGCATGCGATTACGGAAGAAAACTGTCGGACTCTGCTTTGGATTCTCGGGTTGAACTATGCCTTTTTTGCTGTGGTTCCGCTCTGCCGTCCGTGGCGCGAGACGCAGCCGGCAGGGGTGACGGGAATCGAAATTACGGGGCAGATTCTGAATCATCTGCTCTTCACGATCGGCGGACTTGCCGTGTTCGGATCGGTTCTTCACAAGCCGGCCTGTGAAATTCCGCAGGCGGTTCTTCTGCTGGCATCCGCCGCGTTTCAGGCAGGAGTGATTCTTTTCTGCCATCTGAGAGAGCCGCGCAGGAAAGAGGTGATTCCTACGGCAATGCTGCTGTGCGTCTATTCAATCGGCATGGTGGTGCCGATTCTGCTTTCCGGGGAATGGATTCCGGCGGCATGGTCGCTTCTGGCGATGATGCTTCTGCTGCTCTCCGCTGCGATTCAAAGCGACTTTCTGCGTAAAATTGCCTGTTTCGGTTTTCTGATTGTGTTCCTGCGGATTCTTTTGTGGGACGTGGCGAACTTTTCTCCGTCTGCGGAATCGTTCCGGGAGTCGTTCCTGAGCGGCGGAGTTTTCACGCTGTCGCTGATTGTCTCCTGGATCGCGCTTGTTCTTCAGGCAAAACGGCGGCAGGAGGAGAGGGAAAAACTGCAACTGCAGCGGACTTTGTTCGGGTTGGCAGGAGGAATTGCATTTTTCCTTTACACGTCTCTGGAACTCTATAAACTTCTGCGTCTGATTCTGCCGGACTTCACACGAGGCGGAGTTTCGCTCTGGTGGGGAGTTCTTGCTGTCGGATTTCTCTTCGCCGGAATTCTGGGCAGATGGAAAAGCTGCCGGGTTTTCGGCCTTGTCGTATTCGGGCTCTGTTCGCTGAAGGTGTTTTTCTATGATCTGGCGGGATATCATCTGCTGGCAAAGAGTATTGGACTTCTCGTGCTGAGCGTGGTTATGATCGCCGGAGCTCTTCTCTACATCCGGTTCCGGGACCGTTTCGACCGGAAGGATGGCGAAACATGAAATTTTCGGTATTCTGCCTCCTTCTGCTGGCGGTGACCGGATGCGTCCTCTCCGCGGAAAAGATCGTTGTGAAGGATGCGTTTCAGGAGAACGTTTCGATTCGGACGAATCCCGGTCGGACGATCATCTGCTACCCCTCTCTGCTGGAAATCTGGCTGGACTGCGGCGGATCGCTGGTCGCGATTCACTCCATGAAGAAAGACGAGGTCGTTCCGGAGAAAGTGAAGCATCTTCCGGGAATCGGCGGATATTTTCATCCGAACGCCGAGAAGATTCTCCAGCTCAAACCGGACCTGGTGATTCTCAGCGGAATGACCGGGCGGAACCGTCCGCTGGCGAAACTTCTGAGGAATTCCGGAATCGACGTACTGCTCCTGAAATATGACAACTACCGGGATTACCGGGAAATCGCCGGGATTTTCTCTGCAATTCTGGGGAAGAAGACTCCTCCGGAAACGCTGTTGCGGGTCGACCGGGAAATCGAAGTGATCGAACAGAAGATCCGTGAGGCACGGCCGGAACAGCCGACCTTCCTTTGTCTGTTTTTCAACGGGTCGGAGTTCCGCGCGGAGACCTCGGAAGCGAATGCCGCCTTCATCGCGGAACGGCTCGGCGGGAAAAATATTCTGAATACGAGCGGACAGAAAGTCGTCGCCCAGCGGGTTAAATTCAGTCTGGAACGGCTGATGCTGGAAGATCCCGACTTTCTGTTCATCGTCCCCGCGACAACCAACCGCAAGGCAATGGAACAGGCTTTGCGAATCTTTCAGACGAATCCGGCTTTACGGAATTTGAAAGCCGTGAAATCCGGTCGCCTGATTCTGCTTCCCTCCGAATATTTTCAATACAAGGCCAACCGGAAATTCCCGGAGGCGTTCCGCCTGATGGCGGGGAAACTTTATCCCGCGCTTTTCCCGGAGAACTCCGCAGACGGAAAACCCTGAGCCGGGGAATTCGTTTTTCCGCTTGTTCCGCAGAGAAAAATGAGTTTGCCGATTTGAAAAAAGATCTCCATCCGGATATATTTGCTGAGAACCGCAAACAACAGAAAAGGGTGTACTTATGAAAATCGGGTTGACAACCTACAGTCTCAGCCGTCTTGTCTCCAAAGGAGAGTTTACCTTGTGCGATATCATCCGATGGGGCGCGGAGAACGGGGCGGAACACATTGAAATCGCGCCGGGAAAAGAGAATCTTGCGGAAAATGAGGCGCTCTGTGCGGAAATCCGGAAAACCGCGGCGGATTGTGGCGTGGATCTTTCCAGTTACACAATCGGAGCAAACTTTATTCAGCCGGATGAGGAAGCCTTCCGGAAAGAGATTGAACGGGTGAAACGGGAAGTGGATGTTGCGGTTCGTCTGGGGGTCGCGCGGATGCGGCACGATGCCGGCTGGCGTCCTCCAGCCGAGGCGACCTGCCGGAATTTCGATGCGGATCTGCCGAAACTCGCCGAAGCCTGCGCCGAGATCGCCGATTATGCGAAACCGTTCGGCATCACGACCAGCGTGGAAAACCACGGATATCATGTGCAGGGCAGCGAGCGGGTGCAGAGACTCATTTACGCGGTCGGCCGCGACAACTTCCGCACAACGCTTGACGTCGGCAATTTTCTCTGTGTGGACGAGGACCCCGTTTCCGCTGTCAAAAACAATATCTCTCTTGCGTCCATGATCCATTTCAAGGATTTTTATGTGCGGAAGAATCTGGCGGTCCGGAACGGATTCTTTGAGACGAAACATGGAAATCTCCTGCGCGGTTCGATTGTCGGATACGGCGATATCGACATCCCGGCAATTGTCGAGGTGATCCGGAATTCCGGTTACAACTCTTACATCTCCGTGGAATTCGAAGGGATGGAGGAGTGCCGGGAAGGCACTTCCATCGGCATGCGGATGCTCAAGGAGCTTTTTGCCTGAACCGGATATGAGCGACTCGGATCTTAAACATTCCTTTCCGCCCAGCATCTTTCCCGGAGCCCGGGTTTTGATTCTCGGGTCGATGCCGGGAGAGGAGTCGCTGCGCAGACAGGAGTACTACGCATACAGGCACAATGCGTTCTGGCGGATCATGGGAGAGCTCTTTTCCTTTTCGCCGGACCTTCCGTATCCGGAGCGTCTGGCGGCACTCGGGCGGAACCGCATCGCATTATGGGATTCCCTCGCGTCCTGCCGCAGAGAGGGAAGTCTTGATACCAGAATTACTGATCCGGTTCCGAATGATATCGCCGGGCTTCTCAGGGAAAATTCCGGTATCTCGCATATTTTCTGCAACGGAACGGCGTCGTTCCGGTTTTTGAAACGGTACAATGCGTGCGTGTTTCACTCCGGGGTGACGATTCAGAAACTGCCGTCGACCAGTCCTGCCGCCGCGCTTTACAGCTATCAGGAAAAACGGAAAGCCTATTCCGTCATCCGGGAGATCGTGAATTTTCCCCGCAGAGAGGGATGAGATGCCGGAAGGGAAAACAATTTTCAGACTCAAAATTACATTTTGGCAATCCAAAGTTTTTTTTGCTTTCCGGACTTTTTCCCGGCTTGCTTTTTGCCGTCCGGTATGGTATATATAGCGAACTAATTCGGGAGAAATGGTATGAAATATCTGTTTGCGGCATGTCTGCTGCTGGCCGCGTTTTCTTCCTCTGCCGCGCGTCTTTTCACAAAGGTGGTCAAGGCAGGCGGGGAGGGAACGGAGGAACGGTCCGCTGCATTTACCTTTTTTATTCCGGACCGGGTCGCCGGATTCCGTCTGGTCGACAGGACCGGCGCGGTGCGTCCCATGACGGTCATCAACAGGGAAGGGGGAAAGATAGACGCTTTTTTCAACGCCCGTCCCGGCGAGTCTCTGGTTCTGGAGTACCATGATGCTCCGGTGAAGAGTCCTCCCGCCGAACAGAAATCCGGACTTCTCCATCTTTTCAAGGAGTTCAAAGGCGACACGGTGAATTCCCTTGAGCAGTTCCAGACTCTCTGGAAAAACTCACTCAGGATGCGCGCCGGGTGGGAAAAACGGGTCTATCTCGGAGGCAACAAACTTGGAAACGCCAACAATTCCCTCAACATTTACCGGGGTGTCATCCGCATTGACAATCCGGGCAGCTATACCTTCCATACCGCTTCGACCGACGCCTCTTTTCTGCTGATTGACGGGAAACGGATCGCTCAGTATCCCGGTCGCCACTGGATCGGGCCCGCGCAGACCGGGCGTTTTAATGGGACGGTCGAACTTTCCGCGGGCAATCACAGGTTCGAATATTATCATGCGAACAATCAGTGGAGTTATTACGTGATCGCGGCATACAGCCGTCCGGGGGACAGGAAAATGACGATTCTTCCGGAATCCATGTTTCTTCCGCTCCTCCCCGTGACGCAGGAGCGCCTGAAAAACGACGACGGGTCCGATGCCGAGGACTTCTCCTGGAAACGGACCGGCACCATTGATCTCGACGGTCGGCAGATGCAGGAACTCACCTTCAGCAACGGGGAAATCCTTTACCGTTTTTCACCCGGTACTTTCCATAAGAACGGATATACGGTCTATCTCGGCTATCACTTTGCCGCTCCGTTCGTTTCCGAGAAGAAAGGACGGGAAATGCTGTTCGGTGCCATGAAGCAGGATGAAGTCAAGCCTCTGGACAACACAGGCTACCGCTTCCTTGCCGATGCGATTCCCGTTTTCAAGATGAAGGAACTTTCTTCGCGTTTTTATGATCGCATCCTCTATTTCGGCTCCCGGATGCCGAAGGATGCCGTATTCAAATTCTACCGGACCATGATGATGGATGACGACCTTGCCGCAGAACGGTACGAAAAAATCGAAAAAGAGCTGACCCGCATGCTGAATCAGAGCACGGATCATGCCCGTCTGGAACTCTCGCGACTCCTCTTCTACTGCATGGACCGCCGCGGTGAGGCCGAGGTGGAGTTCCGCAAGATCAACCCGGAAAAGCTGATTCCCGAGTTCCGCAGGGACTTCCGGATTCTGGAAGCGGACATGGTGCTTTTTTCCAGAGGGTATGATGCGGCCATGGAACTCTACCGGAAAATGGAATCGGAATCACGGAAAATGTCAGAGCGGGAGAAGCTGGAGGCGGACGGCAATCTGGTCAGTCTCCGCAATGCTCTCATCACCAGACGCTTCCGCGATGCGACGGATTATCTCGTCCGCGTGGAGAAAGCGCGTCCGGAAATTCGTCTGAATCCCGAATTTATGTGGTTGAAGTCCCAGTTTCTTGCGAAGCAGGGCCGTCCGCGCCTTGCCGCCTATTATGCGGAAGCCGTCCTGAAAATGCAGCCATCCTCCCAGACCGCTGCGGGCGCCTCACTTTTTCTGGCCCGTCATCTGATGCGGAGGGGAAAGACGGAAAAAGCTCTGCGTCTGCTGAATAACATCCGGCAATCCTATCCGAAATCGGCGGAGGCGATTGCCGCCGAAACCCTCATATCCGAACTCAAATAGAAGGAGACGGACAACATGATGAAAAAAACATTCCCGCTTTTCTGCATCGCCGTTCTGTGTCTTTCCTCCGCGTCGGCGGATGAAAATGATTATCTGCGTCCGATCGGGCGTCCCCGGGAAGCCCGTGCCCAGCGCCGGCAGGGCGGGGAGGCGTTTCCTCCGCTTCCGCTGCCTGTGACGCCGCTCCGCCGTTCCGAAAAGAAGCGTCCGCCGTCGCCTTCCGCGCTGATCGGCAAGGTCGTGTGGGGAGGATATCTCGATTACACCGGACCCGACGGCATGACCCAGCGTCTTTTCGACTGGAACATGGTGCCCGCCGACTGCCAGCAGCTCCTCCGTCGAGTCAAGGAATCCATGCGCCTCGAATACAAGACGCAGACGGTGGATCTTGCCACTTTCAGCGGGAATCCCTCCGAACTCCCGATTCTCCATTTTTCCGGCGGACGCACGATCCGCTTCACCGATGCCGAACGAACCAAACTGCGGAAATATCTTCTTGACGGCGGAACGATCATTTTTGATTCCGTCGTCGGGTCTCCCTACTTCTACCGGGGGGCGCTGGAGGAGACAAGACGCATTCTTCCGGAGTCGCCCATCCGGAAAATTGATCCCGACCATGCCCTTTTCCGGATGGTCCGCAAAACAACCGGAGAGAAAGTGAACGGGAACCGTACAATCGCGCCGGAATTCGACGGCGCCTACATCGGTTCGCGTCTTGCCGTGATTCTTTCGCCCTACGGACTGGGGTGCGGCTGGGACAACATTCAGCCTGACCAGATCCGGAACTCCAAATACTACACTTCCGCCAGCGCCCGGAACCTCGGAGTCAATCTGATTGCCTACATCATCGGCTGGTATGAAAACGGGCAGGCCTATGCGGCGGGAGAAGCCTACGGCGAAGGCGCGGAGGTCCGTTCCGCCGATCGGATCGTCTTTGCCCAGGTCAAGACCGATGGACTCTGGAATTCCGATCCGGGCGCGGAGACGCGTTTCATGCGCTATCTGGCAAAGAATCTGAATATGGACGCTGGAAGCAAACCGGTCTATGTCGATCCGGCAACAGCCGTTCTTGCCGATTATCCCTTCCTGTACCTGAGCGGTATCGGCAATTTCGAACTCTCTTCCGACGCGATGGCGAAACTGCGCGGATATCTCAACGGAGGTGGATTCCTGCTGGTCAACAACTCACTGGGAATGAATGAGTTCGATGCGGCGGCACAGAAGTTCGCCTCGGCTCTCTATCCCGGAAAGAAACTGGAGAAGATTCCGGAAAACCATCCGATCTACACCAAGGGTCCTTTCCGTTTCACCCGGAACGGTTTTCTGGAAGCGGCGGCGCAGAAGTATCCGGCGGCGTCACGACCTCTGCTGTATGGCGTGCGCGACGGCGACCGTTATAAACTGATTTACAGTCCGGTGGACATTGCGGGAGGATGGATGTCTGTTTCCCGTCCGGGAAGCGTCGGCTACGAGACGGAAACGGCTCTTCGCCTCGGTGCAAACCTCGTAACCTACTTTGCTATTCACTGTTTCAAGACAAGGTTGATTTCATTGAGTACGATGACAGAAATCTGTTGTAAGACATTTCCGGCCTGCGCGACGGTTTCGATTCTGTCCGCCGGGAACT
>CALXMJ010000207.1 GCA_944389445.1 uncultured Victivallales bacterium
TTCCAGAATACGGTTCTTGTATTTCAGTTCCGCCCGCGCCTTCATCTCGTTGATTTTCGTCAGCGGACGACTCATCGGAACCCGGCTGCGGATCGACGCCAGATCACGGGCTCCGGTCAAACGCTCCATGACATTCTGGAGCATCGAAACATTGTCGTTGGCTCTCCGATAGGCGCGCTGGCCAAGCGCATCCGTATACGGAGTGACACAGACATCGTTGAAGAGCATATCGGAATCGCTGAACAGGAAAATTTCCGCGTCAACAGCTCCTTTGTTCCGATGGGAGGTCCCGGCGGGGAGCACGGTCCGGTCGGGCGGACCGTCCGGATAAGCGGTCGGCAGTTTCCCGGAAATGCGGAGAGCCAGCGGATATTCCGTATCCGAACGCTTGAAGTTCTTGATGACCAGCTCCGGGCGGTTCCCGAGAAAGGAACTGATGATCTGCGAATTTTTCGATGTCTTCAGCAGAGGCTCATACTGAATGCCGTCCACGGGAACCAGACTGAAAAATCCGGTAAAATACATGGAAATGGCATTCAGGTTCGCAAACAGGGGATTCTCACGGGAAATCTGTTCCGGTGTGAGATTCAGCGCCATCGGATTGGTAATCATCCGGTCGGGAAGGGTCTTCCGGTACGCTGTCACCATATCCGCAACCATCATGGCAGGATTGTAGCTCACGCCCCATGCGGCGATCAAAGGCTTCAAATCGGATTCCAGCTTGTTCAGCAGGGAGTAGTCGGTCTTCGATTTCAGCACGGCGTAGAAAGAGCGCGGATCCAGGAACACCGCGGCCCGTCCGCCATTCAGCAGGTACTGATCAATCGCGTAAAGCGCTTTCGGGTTCAGTTCCACCGGATTGATGATGAGAAGCGCCTTGACATCGGAAGGAATCGACGGGACATCCGATGCAAGCATCCGCATCTCGTAATCCTTCGCCAGTTCCGACATGGAAGACCAGGGACGCTCCATCTTGACGGCTTTCAAATCCGTCTGCCGGAGACGCGAAAAATCAGGAGAGACCCCCATAACCGCAAACGGCGAAATAACTCCGATGACCGGTTTGGAATCCGATGCCACATTCAAAGTGATCCGGGCGACTTCGTATTCCAGCTGCGCCTCCTGCTGCGGTGCCAGAAACGGAATTGATGCGACCGAATCGGCATGGGTTGCGGAAAGACCGAGAAAGAAACGGTCTCCGGTACTGATCTGCAAAGGCGTGATCCCATCCATCGTCGCGGCCTCTTCATCGAGGGAGTCCTGCTCCGGATCAATGAAGAGCAGCCGGATCTTTCCTCCGGAAGCCGAAGCGAACTCCTCCAGAAGCCATTTGACACGCTCCGCATACTTTTTCAGGGGCTGAGGCATGGCGGGATTCGAAATCGACGCATAGAACCGCAGCGTCACCGGAACGCCGGGATTCGCGGCGATTCTTGCCGAGGCCGGCGATATTGAATAGGCGCGATCGCTGCTGACATCCAGCTTGACCGGCCATGTACCCGCAACAAGATTCACAGCTGCCAGCAGAACAAACGCATACGCCAGCTTTCCGGCGAACAGCAGACAGGAACGGCGCATCGACCGGTCGCTGAACGCTCCCGGCGCCATCAGATTTCCGCAGCCGGACGCCGCAAGCCGAAGCGTGAAGCAGGTCAGCGCCAGGAAAAAAGCGGTCAGAGAAAGGCAGTACACGATCTCGCCGGAATCCAGAAGCCCCTTCTGGAATCCCTGATAATTCTGCAGAAAAGTTCCCGCGGCAAGAATGGAAAGCAGCCAGTCCGGCAGCCAGGCGGAAGCGGCGTTCTGAAGCTGCGGCGCGCCCATGAAGACAAAGATCCCGCACAACAGGATCGACAGAAGAAAACTCGCCGTCTGGCTTCTGGAAACCGCAGAACAGAACGAGGACATCGCCAGGTAAACCGATCCCAGCAGAAGCGCTCCGAAATATCCGCAGAGAATGGCTCCGAGATCGGGGGAACCGAGGATCAGCGCCGTCAGCGGAATCGAAAAGGTCAGCAGAAGCGCGGCGGCAAGCAGAATCAGTCCCGCCAGGAATTTCCCGATCACCAGTTCGAAGAGATTCGCCGGGAATGAAAGACTCAGTTCAAAGACGCCGATCCGGCGTTCCTCCGACCACATCGGCATTGCAAGAGCCGGAACAATCAGCAGGAACAGATAGGGCAGCCAGTCGAAAAACGGTGTGATATCCGCCTGTCCCGCGCCGAAAATATTCCCTGCGACGAATGAACAGAATCCCGCCAGCACCAGAAAAATAATCAGAAAAATCCACGCGGTCGGCGAAGCCGCCGAGGAAAACAACTCTCTCAGCACAACAGCTTTTATTCTGTGATACATGCTTCAGCCTCCTTTTTTTGCGCAGGAGACGCCAGCCCCGCGAATACATCCTCCAGACGGCCGGAACGCTGTTCGAATCCGATCAGCTTCAACCCGTTCGCCGAGGCGGCATTCACCGCGGAGGCGATCGCGCCGGACGTTGTCCCGGAGAGTGTTTTCAGGCGGATCTCCATCCCGTTTTCCTCTCTCCGTTCAACAGAAAGCAGTTCAATCTCCTTCAAGTTCCGGAAGGGTTCCTCCGAATAGGAGTCGAAGCGCAGCACAATCACGCCGTCGTTGGGGTCCAGCGCCCGGAATTGCGCAGTCGAGCCGTAAAAGACCCGGTATCCTCCGCGAATGGCAAGCACAGAATCGCAGACCGCATCGATTTCCTCCAGAATATGAGTGGAAACAATAACCGCGGAGTGCTCGCGAATCTCGCGAATCAGAGTTCGTATTTCGCGTTTCTGGTCGGGATCAAGCCCGTCGGTCGGCTCGTCCAGGACCAGGTTCTCCGGCTTGTGCATGATCGCCTGAGCCAGGCAGACCCGGCGGCGGAATCCTTTCGACAGCGCATCCAGCTCCTCGTGCAGCACATCGTGCAGACGGCATTTCTCCACCGATTCCGCGACAGCGCAATCCAGCGATTTTCCGGAGAGTCCGCGCATTCCGCCGCAGTAGCGAAGGAACGCCGTCACGTTCATGCCGGTATAAAGCGGCGCATTTTCCGGCAGATATCCGATCTTCTCCCTGGCGGCGCGCGGGTTCTCATTCATCTCAATTCCGGAAACGCGGACGGTTCCCGAAGTCGGCGGCATCACGCCGCAGATGATCCGCATCGCGGTGGATTTTCCGGCGCCGTTGGGACCGATAAATCCGAGAACAGACCCGTTCTCAGCGGAAAAGGAGAGACCGTTCAGCGCGTGCTTTCCGGCGTACTGCTTGTAAATTTCGTTGACTGTTATCATAAAAAAACCTCTTCCGCTTGTCGGCAATCGCCATCGGCCGTCATTTCAGAAGATATTGCCCGAAAAGCTCACTCTTCCCCGGTCTCGAATTTTTTCTGCCAGAACGGAGGCAGAACGAACGACGCTTTATGAACCGCCATGGAATACATTTTCAAGTGTTTCGTGAAGGTTCCGATCGGACGGCGGCAGGGAACGTCAACCCGGTGGTCGTCACATCCGATGCAGAAGCCCAGCGATCCGCCCGGATAACTCGGAATCGAAAACGCATAGTATCCGCTGTATGCAAACAGCTCCCGGAAGCGGCGGCACTGCGCCTCGGTCACGGAAGGATGAAGCAGATAGGATTCCGACTGGGCAACCAGAATGCCATCCGGTTTGAGGGCTCGCTTGCAGTCAGCAAGAAAACGATCGGTAAAAAGAGCCTCGCCCGGCCCGACCGGATCCGGCCCGTCGACGAAAATGATGTCATAGGCTCCCGGACACGTACGGACAAATTGCACGCCGTCCTGAAAATGGACATTCACCCGCGGATCGTTCAACGCTTTTGCGGTCCAGGGGAAATAACGGGAACACTGATTCACGACCTCTTCGTCAATCTCGCAGAGATCAATATGTTCGATGCATGGATGCTTCAGAAGCTCGCGGGCAAGCGCGCCGTCGCCTCCGCCGATCACCAGAACGTTCTCCGGCTCGGGATGGGCGAAACAGGGAACATGCGCGAACATTTCATGGTAGATGAATTCATCGGATTCCGCCAGCTGGATCTCGCCGTCGAGAGCCAGCATGAGACCGAACCCCTCCCCTTTGAATATCTCGAGGAGCTGATAGTCCGTTTCAACGGTCGCAACCGTCTGCTGAATCCGCACGGAAAGAGCCCGGCCCGGCCACAGCGGGCAAGTTTCAGTAAAATATCCTTCCTTGAACACGGTACTCATTCGCACACCTCCCGCTCATGCCATCCGGAGCGCCGGATGAATCTTATATGACTTTGCTCCGAAAACACGCAGTGCGCTCGTGGCGCAGACTCTCGGATCAATGTAATTTCTGGAAAAAAGATCAATGTGGACCGATCTGGACGCGCGGTCGCGCCGGATCACGATCGAGGAATCCGCGTTCACCGCGGAAATCACCGTGATCCGTCCTTCTCCGAACTCGTTCACTGCCGGGGACGCCGCGCTGCAATGCATCACGGAGGCCAGCTCATTCAGGCATTGAGCGGAGAGACCGTAGTCTTCTCCGGCACAGGCGGAAAGATCTATCGAACAGGAAATCCCGTACGGCTGGGCGGCAATAAACAGCTTTTCCAGATCGTTGGACGTTTTCCCTTCCGATGTATTGTCCCGCTCGGCAACCTTGGCCGTATAGTTGAACGACGTACCCCGCCACATATCGGAGGAAATCAACGCGTCCTGCGCACGAAGCGACTTTTTCAGTTTTTCAATCCCGACAAATGGAGAAATGGATTCTCCGCAGGTAAAGACATCCACCGCGGCGTAATCGTACTCCGGCCAGGTGTGAATCGAAAAATGCGATTCCGAAATAATCACGAACCCGCTCACGCCCTGCGGGGCGAAATAGTGAAACGAAGACTCGATTATATGCGCCCCGGATGCTTTTGCCGCATCCAGAAGCGCCTTCTCCACCGCCTTGGAATCGGCGATGAGTGCCGGATCACAGCCGGAAAGCTCCACCGTAATATGGCGTCCCAGCGCAAACGCATCATTCATAAGCGCAACCACTCCCCCCGGCGAACGCCATTCCGCGGCATGCCGGACAATCACTGGTTCTGACGATCAATATAGTTCTGCACATTCTTGGAAATCCATGTCCGGAACGAATCCGCGACAGCAAAGGTCTTCCGCTGTTTGTACTGTTCCTCGAAACGCGCTTTCTCCTTTGCAAGGACCGCTGCGGAAGGCTGAATGCGTTTCCCGACAAACACCATGTAAACTCCGTCCGGAAGATCCACGGAACGGGAAAGTTTTCCCGTCATCGTCTCCGCGGCGAGAGGAACAATCTTTTCTGCATCGGCTTTCGGCGGCTCGGTCAGCGAAAACGCCGGAATGCTTTTGACCACGCCATTCTTCGCAAGAGCGGAAAGTTCAGCAGCCGGATTCTTCGATGCATTCATTTTCAGCATGAAGTTCCGCGCATTCTCCTTCGCAATCACCACTCCGCGGTTGTTGATGTAGGTTTCCCGGACCTTGGAAGCCACCTCCTTGTATTCGGAATTGCGGGATGGCTGAATACCGGTCAGAACCGCGACATAGCCGGCATCGGAGGCGGTCACGGTCCGGGTAATGGGAGAACGCTCCTTCAGAGCAAAAACAGCATCCATCAACAGCGGATCGACCGTTTTGGAATCGCGGTTGAACCACTGGGTTTCCAGAACAGGATAGCCTTTCTTCTTCGCCTGCTCTTCAAACGCGGCGACATATCCCTGCGGTTCCAGATCGGCGGTAACATCATACAGGGATTCCCGGAAATCCCGGGCGTCCCGCATGGCAAGCTTCGCTGCCTCAGCGTTTTTCAGCTTCTCCGTAATTTTCGCCGAAACAGCGGAAAGAGGTTCGGTCTTGCCGTTTTTCGTGAATTCCGCCTTGTTAGCATCATAATACTTCTGAACGGCATCTTTGGCAAGGACAACTTTCGGCAGATAAGTCCTGAAGCTGAAACGGACCAGTTTCGCCTTGTAATTCGGAAGAGTCATGAAGGAGCTCGGATTCGCCTTGTGAAAATTCTGAAGCTCGGTTTCCGTCGGGTTTACCGTCTTGCGGGCCGCTTCAAAGGGGAACAGAATCGTCCTGACCTCATAGGTTTCCAGCATGGTGCGCTCGAAGTTCTCCACCTCGTTTGCCGTCACGGTAACATCGGTAACGGCCAGTTTGCTGAGAGCGTTCAAGGTCAGAACACTCTTCACGGCATTATCGAGGTCAAGCGCGTTGTAGCCGCAGGGATGGAGCATCTCCTTTTCATATTTTTCATACGCGGGAGCGCTGAACTTGCCGTCCTTCTGGAAAGCGGGAAGCGCACGGAGGAACTCCCCGATCTGTTCGCGGGAAACCTGCACGCCAAGCTGTCTTGCAACCGACAGGCTCGCGGCGACCTCGAACGCGGACTGCTTAGCCGCCTCGCCGAACACTCCCATATCCGGCTTCATGTTGTACTGCACCGCCATCACCAGGGAGATATCCTTCATGGCCTCCATCAGTTCCGCACGCGTGATATTCTGATCGAATGCCTTTCCCACAACCGCGTTCGGCGACATCGGATTGGAACCGAACAGAATGTTCCCGCTCGCGCCCGGAGTGAAAAACCAGACGAACGAAATCACAATGATTGCGGTGAACAGACCAAACAGGATACGGCTGTGCTTCACAAGCACATTGTTCATTTTTGTAATGACCATGAGTCTTCCTTTTCGATGTTGATATCTTAATGTTTTTCTTAAAATCGAAAGATATCCGATAATCTAACCCATCAAGCCGGTTTCTGCAAGCCGCATCCCGAAAAGTTCAGAAAAATATTTCAGAAGTCAAAGCGGGGAAGTCGGAAAAACAGGCAAAAAAAGCAACCGCTATCCGTTTTCCGTTCGGGAAAATCCGCGGCATCCTATTCGAAATCCGCAGGACGAAACATGGAGGTCAGGCGCAGGGAATCATTTTTTCCGCGCCGGATCAGCGCAATTCCTCCCCGTTCCAGCCAGATCCGGAACACATCCTTCCGGGGCAGTCCGACCACATCCGCGATCAGCGACATCAGAACGCCGCCATGAGAGAACACAACCGCGGTTTCCGTATCACACCGGATCAAATCGGCCATCACGGCACGCGTCCGCTGAATGAAACGCCCGATGTTCTCCCCGTTCGGGAAGGTGAAATCCGCCATCCCCATGTTCCATTGCTCGAATGCGGTTCCGTACTGCTGCTTCAGAATGTCGAATTTAAGCAGGCTCCAGTCGCCGAAATCCAGTTCGTTCAACCGCTCGTCGGCGGAAAACTCCTGAAGGCGCGGATCGGATTCCGATGCGATTTCGCGCGTATGACGAACCCGCGACAGGGTCCCTGAAAACACTTTGCCGTACGTCTGCCGGGAGAGCCATCGGCCGATCGCTGCGGCATCCGCCCTTCCCTCGTCGCTGAGATCAATATCATGCACTCCCACAAACGAATTCGAATACACGGACGGCAAAGAACCGTGACGGACAAAAATCAACTTTTCAGCCATTCCAAACTCCAGATTTTCATCCGGTACAGTATCACCGCAACGACTGTTTTTCAATCGCCATGCGCGGTTGCCGCCGCAGGATTCCCGTTTTGTCCGCAGCAATCCGGAACCGGGTCACGCTCTCCGCTTCTCACACACGGGCCGGCGACTCGTTCTTCTCCTCGGCGGATGGCTCCGCCTTCCGTTCCGGCGGAACATAGTTCCGGTCGCCGCCAAGCGCTTTCCATTTGATGTAAACCCAGACAAGCAGTCCCAGTCCGACGCTCGTGAAGAGAAAGTCCCATACGTAAATATACTGATATCCCAGTTTGTCGATGAACCATCCTCCGCCCGCGTTTGCAAGGACCAGCGTGATCGCACTGACCATTGCCATCGCCGAACTGAACTGTCCATATTTGTCACGCGGCACCAGGCGCATGTTCAGCGGCAGTGTGCTGGCGATCTGCAGCATGTACACAAACGCCAGAGCAATCGCAACCACCGAAAAAGACGCGTAACTGTGAACCCAGAAAAAGCCGAAAATGTTCATACAGATAATCAGCACACTGCCGATCATGTACACACGGATCGGATGAATCTTGTCCACCAGAAGCCCGACAAAATAAAACAGCGGGATCGTGATCCCCGATCCGAGCGCAATGACAAACCCGTACTGGTCCAGCGAAATATGGAGCTCCTTGGTCGCAAACAGCAGATTGAACATGCTCCGGCAGACCGTCGACGCATTGTTCAGCGCCATCACCAGAAAATAGACCAGAAAAAACGGAATGCTGAAACACTCCCGCACATAGACCGAAACAAATCCGAACGGACTGCGGTTCTTCACCGGCTCCGGCGGCGGATACTCCCCCTCCTTCACATGCAGACACATCAGAAGAAACGACACCAGATAAAGCAGCGCCACAATCGTGAAAATCCAGGGCAGATGCGTATCCGCATGCGGCAGAACCAGCAGATTGAAGACAAAACCCGCACAGGTGCCCGCCACCCGGAAAAGCGCCATGAACCGTCCCAGAAACTGCGTCGGCACCACATCGGCAAACAGATAATAAAAAACCGAGGCGATAAACAGATTGAACACCTGATACGCAATCGCAAAAACGGCAATCACCACAATGATCGTTTTCGCCGGACTCCCTCCGGGACCGAACGCCAGATGGTGAAACCAGAGTCCGATCCGGTCACTCCAGCCGAGCAGAATCAGAAACAGAACCACAAACGGACTCGAAAACAGAAGAGAGGGAATCCGTCTCCCCCAACGGCTCCGCGTCCGGTCGCTGGAGGTGCTGACAATCGGATTGATGATAAAATTCAGAAGCGACGGCAGACTCCCGACCAGAAGTCCAATGGTCAGATTGTTGGCATTGTGATTTTTCAGCATCAGCGGAAGCAGAGTCGGAGTCAGAGCCTCCATCATCCAGAAACAGAAATCGCCCCAGAGCATCCAGACAAACAGAGTAATCAGGGCCGTTTTGGTGTAAGAGAGCGTCCCGATCCGATAAAGATTCGGCGACGAATTCTCTGCGGCAGATAATTTCTGATCCATAATTAATTTCCTTTCCGCTCTCAAAAACGCTCACTAGTCCATTCAGAAAAGCGATGTTTTCTTTGCTTATTTTTTAGTATAGTTTCTATTTTCATCCTTCCTTTATATTTTACTTCAATACATACCATTTGTCAACACTTTTTCAAAAAAAATACAGAAAAAAAATTTTTATTTTTAGTATAGTTTATATTTTCAAAAATCAACCTGGCTCATTTGAAAAAGCAAGATTTCGTATTATATTAAAACTGAACCATAAATAAAAAAAAAGATCCCGTACAAAAAAATATTTAGCGGAACCGGATCAGAAACGGAGCTTGCATGACAGATCAGATTCAGAAAAAAAAACAGCCGGAACGGCGCGGAAGAAAACCGGATCGGCAACCGGCCCCGTCTCCGCGC
>CALXMJ010000208.1 GCA_944389445.1 uncultured Victivallales bacterium
CCTTGACAAAGAGAATGTGCTTTGTTTTTTTGAGGATTTCCGGTTCGTTGTTTTTGAGCCACATCATCTGCGGCAGGGTCCAGGTGGGACTCGGCATCTGGTAGGCCGTGCGGAAGATGGTATCCAAGTGATTCTCTTTCAAATAGATACACTCTTTGACACTGCGCTGGTCGGTCCACATGATGGTTCTGCGGATGGGTTTCATGTTTTCATCCATCAGAACCGCGTTGTGTGTGGAGCCGTCAAAGGAGACGGCTTTGATAGCGGAGAAGTCTACCCCTTTGTTTCGTACTTTTGCAAGTGCTTCGCACATAGCGGGATACCAGTCATCCGGATCCTGTTCGGACCATCCCTGGCGCTCGTAGTGCGTGGTGTATTCCACCGAAGCCTCGCCGAGGATGACGCCGGTTCCGTTGATTGCCGTGACTTTGCAGCCGCCCGAGCCGAAGTCGATTCCGAGCAGCACGATTCCGTTCATCCTTATTTCACCCAGCTGTGCTGCGGATCTTTCGAGGAGATGAGTCCGCGGTTGACTTTTCCGGTCATGGTCCAGAGATAGTACATCTGATAGCCCGGCGCGCCGCAGAGAGGATGATAGCCTTCGGCGATTGCGACTGTGTCATTGTTTTTGACGGTGTAGGTTTCGTCGATGGAGCCGTCCGGCTGATAGACCTTCTGGATTCCGAAGCCCTGCGGGGGATCGAAGCGGTAGAAATAGGTTTCCTCCATGTCGATCTCCTCGGGGAGGTTGTCGATGTCGTGACGGTGCGGGGGATAGCCGGACCAGTTGCCGGAGGGGATCAGGCCTTCGCCGATGTAGAAGTGTTCGGAATCGAACTTTTCGTCGAGCATGATGGTCGCCTGACGGGTGAAGTTGTCGCGTCCGAGCGAGATGGTGCGGGTCTGTTCCGGTGTGATGACGGTCGGTTTTGCAGTGTCGCGGCTCGCGGGGGAGGCGTTGTACGCAATATCGACATCGGTGAGAGCGGTGATCTCGTAATCGGTTTTCCAGGGAAGATAGACCGTGTGCGGTTTGCCGTCGAAGACGTTTTTGCGTCCGCCGACCTCGTCAAACTGGAACTCATTTCCTTTCACCGCACATTTGCCGCCGAGGAGGACAAGTGCCACTTCGAAATCTCCGGTCGAAGCCTTGTAGCTGGTTCCGGCCTTGAGCTGAATGATTCCGAATTCGGTGAGTTTCATATTGTATTCGCCGAGATCGAACACTTTGTTGTAACCCTGTTCAGGGGCGAGATGGATCAGAAGTTTGTCGCTGCTCATGAGAGATGGCTCCTTTTGGTTAATTTATTGGACTACAACAGGTTCGATATCGAGAATGCGGCAGATGTCGAGCAGTTCCGGAACGATGTCGCCGTAGGCGAGGGCGTAATGATGTTCCCAGCCCTGTCCGATGACGACTTCGCGGAGTTTGCCGCATCCCGCGTCGAATTTGATTTTCAGCGGATTGCCGCGGACGAAGAGATCGGTATCAAGTCCTTCGCCGGTTGCGATGAGCATACGGAAACCGTCGCCGTCGCGTTTTTCGCCCAGCCGCGCCAGCGTGACACGACCCGGCTTGAGCGGAAATTCTCCCGTAACACCCTTGACTCCGCCGCCTTCGACCGTTGCGCTGTGACAGAGTTTCGCCTGATATCCCTCTTTGCAGAGTCTGCACGGAGCGGCTCCGCAGTGCCATGCCACGCCGTAGTCGCCTTCCATCACGATCATGTCGCAGAAGAACGGGAGATTGCCGGTGAGTTCCTGCTCGATCCGCATCATGACCGCGCCGTAGGCGTCGCCTTCGCAGGCGGTCAGGAAGCCGTGATTTGTAAGATGACCGATTGTGGAGCAGATCGCGATCCCATAAAGATCGTTCGAAATGAATTCCGGCCAGCAGCGCATGGCGAAGGTGTCGACGAGGAACTTGTCTTTCATCTTGCCGACCGCGGCAAAGAGTGCGGCGGACTTTTTGAGCTGTTCTTCGCTCGGACCGTCGGTTTCATGAACTTTTGCATCGGAAAGAATCGTTTTCATGGCGGCGTCGAGTTCCTGATCGGTCAGGTGACGTGCCGCTTCGATGACCTCGTGTTCCGTGATGAATTTGACTTCCGGGCCGACTTTCGTGCGCAGAAGCATTTCGTCGCAGCTGGAGGTGAAGAAGCCGGGGACGCGTCCTCCGATCACGCCGATGCGCATCTTCGAGAGCATGTTGATCGTCTTTGTGACGCGGATCGCCTTTTCGAGTCCGGCGACGGCCTCTTTCGAGCCGACTTCCGCATGGATATGGAAGTAGGGAACATGCATCCGGTACATGAAGTGCGAATTCATGTTCGCCGCACAGAAGGAGTTGTTCTGGAGACGTCCGCCTTTCGGATCGGGTTCCTTCATCGACCAGAGGACCACCGGCACTTTCAGCCGCTGCGCAAACATCGGGACGATCACGCCGAGCGAGAAGGTCATGAAGTGCGCCACGATCATATCCGGACGTTCCTTTTCGAAGTAGTCGAGTTCCTGAATCGCCTTGTCCTCGAAGTCGATCATGCGGTCGCCGCCGATCACTTCAACATTCGGCAGGCTCTGCAGATACTCTTTTGCATTTTTACGTGCCGCTTCGAGCGTTTCGTTGGTCCAGTTTGCCTTGGTCAGCGGAAGATAGCCGATCTTGAATTTGTTTGCCATATTTGAATCCTTCCTTATGATTGATGTTCCGCGAGGAAATCATCGACTTGTCTGCGAGTGGGAATGCCGGCGCGTCCGCCGAGCTTCAGACATTTGATTGCCGAAACCGCCGAGGCAAAACGCATGCTTTCGTAGATGTCGCCGCATTCCACGTATTTCACGCCGAATGCGCTGTGGAACACGTCGCCGGCTCCGGTCGTGTCCACCGGCGTGACCTGGAACGCCGGACAGTGAATGATTTTTCCTTTGTCAAACGCGATTGAACCCTTGTCGCCCATCGTGACTCCGGTGACTTTCGCGCCGATTTTCACGAGTTTCAGAAGCGCCTTTTCCAGATCCTGTTCCTTTGTCCAGGTGCGGGCGAAATACTCGGAGGTGAAGAGGATATCGGTATGTTCCATGATCTTTTCCACTCCGGGACGGATCGTTCCCGCATCAAGATTGACCAGAACACCGTGTTTCTGTGCTTCTTCCGCGGCAACGATCGCCGCCGCCGTGTTGTGTCCGTCGAGATGCAGAAGTTTCGCGCTGAGAATCAGTTCCATGTCCAGTTCGGAGGGATCGAGTTCCCGGAGAGTTCCGCGGGTCCATGCGATGCTCCGCTTTCGGGTCGGCTGGTCGATCCAGCAGTATGCGATCGGCGAAGTGCTGTTTTCCCGGATGAGCATGGCGCCGGTGAACACGGATTCCGCTTCAAAATCCTTGAGAATGCGCTTGCCGGGATCATCGTCCCCGACCATGCTGATGAATGCCGTTTTCATGCCGAGCCGGGCCGCTGCAACCGTTGCCGTCGCCGCCGGGCCGCCCCCTTGAATCAGATGTTCGATCATCTGAACTTTGTGGTCGATCGGAATCTCCGGCAGAAGACTGATATAGTCATTGCTGCAGAAGCCGAGACCGACAAATTCGATTCCATTCTTTTTGTCCGTCATCTGAAAAATCTCCTTCCGCTATTAAGAATACCTCTCTTTTCGGAAATGTCAAGGAATAAAAATGAGAATATTTGATAAAGTTATGAAAAAAAATGAGAATTCGGCGTTTTTGAATTCCCGAGAAGCTGCTTGAGATGTTTTTTTACTTTTTTCGGAAAAATAAAAGGTTCTGTTTCCGGAGCTTTTTCTCATTTATTTTTGCAAAAAGTTGATTATAAAATGAAAATTTTCAAAAAATATCATTTTTTCTCATTGCATTCTCTCATAAGATCGGTATAGTATGGAGGAAAACACGGGAGTACGCATGAAGAATCTGAGGACATTTGCCATTGTCGATTATCTGAAGACAAAGAAATACTGTTCTGTCGGCGAACTGATGGAGCAGTTCCATGTGTCGCCCGCGACGATCCATCGCGATATTGCAAGTCTGGTCGGAAAGAACCTGATCCAGAAAGTCCACGGCGGTGTTGCCTACATCGACCAGACGGAGGCCGCAGACCGGATGACCGTGCTTTCCTCCACTTTTCAGGAGCGCATCAACTGGAATCAGAATCGGAAACAGAAAATTTCCGAGGCCGCGGTTCAGGAGATTGCAGAAGGCGACATTATTTTTCTGGATTCTTCCACTACCGTGTTTTTTCTGGCGGAGCGGCTTCTGGAGTCTTCGTTTTCCAACCTGACAATCGTGACAAATTCCGCGATGATTATTCAGAACTTTCACAAATTCCCGCCGCATTACGTTCTGATTTCTCTGGGAGGGACGTTTGATCTGCAGCTGAATGCGTTTCTCGGGCAGGCGGCGATCCGGGAACTGGAACGGCTCTCCATCTCCAAGGCGTTCATCTCCGCATTCGGGATCGACGGGGAGCTGGTCACGACGAATCACGAGTATCACTCCTCCCTTCTGCTGAAGGTGCTTGAGGTTGCCAAAAAACGGTATCTGCTCGCGGATCGGAGCAAATTCGACCGCAGCGGGCTTTTCAAACTCGGAACCCGTTCCTCCTTCGACAGAATCATTACAGATTGAACTCATTTCCTGTTTTCCTGCGGAGGCCCTTTTCTCCGGAACGGAGTGTCTCGAAAAAACAACGCGGAACCGGTGTTTGAATCCGATTCCGCGTTTCGTTTCAGAAGAAAAGACGCTGATCCCGGCAAGGAATGCTCAGGCGTTCTGTTTCAGAAGCCGCACTCCATGCGGAGCGATCCGGAGGATGGGCTGTTCCGTGCTGAAAGTTTCCCCGGTCCAGAGGTCCGTGGCGGTATTTCCGAGAAGAAGAGGGTGATCCACAGGGGTGTCGGCGAGATTGAAAACTCCGATTGCACTTCCGCCGTCCGCCAGCGCTTTCCGGTAGATGCGGCAGGAGCCTGCGGTTTCCGTAGAGGGTTTCGCGGCGAGAATATCCTGGTCGATGGCGATGACGTCATCGTTGGTGAGCAGCTGGAAGGTGGGCTCATCCATGCCGGCGATGTCGCAGCTGAGGAGAAGGGGCGCGGAGAGGATGCTCCAGAGTGAGAACTGGGTTTTCTGTTCCTCCGGAGTCAGATTGGTCGGCTTGTAGGTCGGATTCGGACGGTTCGGGATACCGATGGCTCCGATCTGCAGCATGTCGGGATCGTTCCAGTGTCCCGGCGCCATGTGCTCCCACCAGCCGGGATTGTGCTCAAAACCGATGCGGCTGATGCTTTCCCAGGTATCTTTGATGTCTCCGGTGATCCGCCACATCTGCGCAAGTTTCGAGAGTTCCGGTGCAAGCTGATAGGGGGAACTGTTGGATAGGCTCAGCACGATGTCACGTCCGCAACTGCGGAGAGCGCGGCTGATGCGTTCCGTGGTCGGGATATCGTTGATGTACCAGTCCACTTTGACAAAATCAACCCCCCATTCCGCCCACTGGCGGACATCGTCGTCAAAATGCCAGACACTTCCTGTGCGGTTCTGTCCAAGTTCCCTGCCGGATGGGAAGCGTCCGAATACCTGATTCGGCTGAAGCCGCTCTTCCGGCGAAAGATGGAAGCGCTGTTCGTATCCGCCATCGTCCGAGCCGCCGCGGAACCCTGCATAGGAGCTGATCCAGGGCGTGGAATAGAGGCCGAAACGGAGTCCGAGGGAGTGGATGTATTCCGCCAGAGCGTACATGTCGGGGAAGCGTTCATTGCCCTGGAGGGCGTTGAATTTTCCTCCGCGCGGTCCCTGCCAGCAGTCGTCGATATTGATGTAGCTCCAGCCGTGGGCGGCGAGTCCGCGGTCGACCATGGCGCGGGCGGCTTCACGGATGGCGCTGTCGCTGACGCTTTCCGAGAGGCAGTACCAGCTGTTCCAGCCCATCGGCGGAGTCAGTGCGATTTCCTCGCCGATCAGAAGCTCCACGGAGAAGCTGACGGCTCCGTTTTCATTTTCCGCGATGAATTCCAGCGGATAGCTGCCCGGGGTCCGGATGACGCCGGAAACAATATTTTTCCGTGAGTCGAACGCAATTCCCTCCGGCAGACGTTTTGCCGAGACGGTTCCGTCTGTAACCGGCAGGAAGAAGTAGACCGGATTTCCGGGACGTGCCCCGATTCGTTTTGCTCCATTGCAGCGAGGAAGTGATTTCATGATCCATACCTGTTGTTAAAGTTCCGGCGTATCTGTGAGTTCCGCTTCAAGAGCATCCAGCCGGTGGAGCTCGAAGAGTTCCAGCGTGTTGACTCCTTTTTTCAGGAGCGGCGCCGGAATGTAAAGTGTGCGGGTCGGTCCGATTTCCCAGTATCTGCCGAGATTGAAACCGTTCAAAAAGGCGATTCCTTTTTTTCCGGGAATTTTCAGGAAGGTATCCGCGGGTTCCTCCACGCGGAATTCCCCTTTGTAGAAACACGGTGTTTCTTCCGGAAGCGTTTCGACTTTCCGGTAGTGGAGTCCGCGGAGATCCTCCAGCGGAAGAGAATAGACCTCCCAGCCGAACTGGAACTGGTTGCCGACCCTGACTCCGCAGGTGATTCCCTTGCGCGCATTGGGTTCCATGAACGGACCGTAATTCGTACGGCCCATGTTTTCGACCAGAATGTCGAGGAGATCGCCTTCTTTCGCGGAGAATGGGATTTCATACGAGGAATCGTTGCAGTAAACGGCTGCGACATATTTGCCGTTCCGGTAAACCAGTGCGCGGTCGCGGGGTTCGTCGATCACGAGGGATTCATTTTCAACATCGCGGATCAGTTTCGTCCGGTAGTGGATGAATCCGAGAGACTGGCCGAGTTCCTCCATGCAGGGAGTTGTCGCGTGGAGTTCCGGTTTGGAAAGTGAATTCAGATTTTCCAGCAAAGGCGCCTGTTCCGTCATCGCCACTTTCCCGAACGCCTTCACCGGCAGAGCAGGCGGCGGAGGTACGGAAAGATCAACTCCGGAACCGAACTCCGCCAGAATGGCGCGGAAAAGCTCGTATTTCGGAGTGACGGCTCCGTTTTCGTTGAGAGGCGCGTCATCGTCATAGCTGCTGACGGTCGGTTGATACTGTTTATATCCGAGGCAGTTCGCCCCGTTGAAAAAGCCGAAGTTGGTCCCGCCGTGGAACATGTAGAAACTGACATTTCCATTGTGTTCGAGAATTTCCCGCAGAGCGTTCCCGGCATCCTCCGGGGTTCTGGAGTGATGCTTTTCCCCCCAGTGGTCGAACCAGCCGTTCCAGAATTCGCAGCACATTCTGGGTTTTCCCGGCTGGAACTTTTCGAGTTCCTCGAAAGCGTCGGCGGCTTTGCTGCCGAAGTTTCCGGTCGCCCAGACTCCGGGCAGGGTGCCGCCGTTGAGCATGGCATAGTTGGGACCGTCGGACGTAAGCTGCATTATGCCGGGAAGGTGTTTTGAAAGCAGATCGGAAAGGAACTTGAGATAACGCTTGTCGTTGCCGTAGCTTCCGTACTCGTTTTCGACCTGGACCGCGATGACGGGGCCGCCGGTCCCGCAGGAGAAGCGGTTGATCCTCGGCAGAAGTTCGTTGAAGTAGCGCTCGACCGCTTCCAGATAGGGCCTGTTGAAACAGCGGAGCCGGATGCCCGGAATTGCAACGAGCCAGCCGGGAAATGCGCCGAACTCCCATTCGGAGCAGATGTAGGGACCAGGACGGACAATCACTTTGAGCCCATATTTCTGCGCAAGATCCAGATAGCGTTCCAGATCGCCGAACCCTGTGAAATGGAATTCTCCGGGGCGGGGTTCATGAATATTCCATGCCGTATAGGTTTCCAGAGTGTTGAGTCCCATTGCCTTCAGTTTGCGGAACCGATCCTCCCAGAGCGCCGGATGAATTCTGAAATAATGCATGGCTCCTGCAAGAATCCGGAATGGTTTTCCATCCAGCAGAAAGCCGGATCCGTCCATTTCAAGTCTGTTCATTTTCATCTCCCGGAAATATTTGTTTTCCGAATAACATAGCATATTCCGTACTCTTTTCAACGGCAAACCCCTGAAATCCGGCGGGAGAGGGAAGGTTTTTTTATTCCATCTCTGACTTGGTCAATAAAATAAGTTGAAAAAAATATAAAAAAATATAGTTTGCCTATTGACAATATCAGAAGTTTCGCTTATAATTAAAAAGAAAACAGAGAGTTAGGAATGGAAGACAAAAGCACATTTGTACGGAATCATATTCTTGGAATGCTGGAGAGCGGAGAACTTTCCGCCGGAGAAAAACTGCCGGGTGCCCGCGAGCTTCTGCATGGATCGGGGATTTCCCTTCCGACCATCCAGAATGCGATTGAGATTCTGGTCCGGGAGGGGGTGCTGGAGACGATTGCCCGGAAAGGCACATTTGTGCAGGAGCAATGGAGAAAACGGATTCTTCAACAGAATCTGATCGTGTTCCGGAGCGGGCTGACGTGGTTTTCCGATCTTCAGGAGCTGGTCCGCCGGGAGATTCCGGAAGTCTGGGTCAGTGAACGTTTTACCGGCGGGACATTTGAAATTCAGCCGACCCACTATATTCAGGCGCATCATGACCGCTATCTGGATCTCTCCTCCATTTTCGCCTCCTGTTTTCCGAATCAGGATGATTTTTTCCGGACTCCGATTGACGCGTTCCGGATCGGTTCAAGGCTGGTCGGTGTTCCGATTATATTTTCTCCCCGCGTCATCTTCTATAATCCGAAACTGTTTCTTCAGGCCGGCTGCCGGAAACCGGAGCCGGGTTGGACCTGGGAGGACTTGATTTCCTGTGTCCGGAAACTGCGGCAGATCCTGCCTCCGGAAGATATCTTCTGCTGGCACAATCAGACTCAGAACTGGATCAATATCGTGCGTCGTGCGGGCGGCTGCCTGATGGATCCGAACAGCGCGGACTGCGTGAAGATCGACAGCCCGGAAACCCGTCGCGGATTGCGCCTGTATCGCGAATTGCGCAACGAGATCGGGATCCGTCAATACCGCTATCCGGATGATTTTGTCAGCCATTTTCTCTCCGGCCGTGCGGCGATGCTGCTGGAGCCGAGAGAGTTCCGGAGTCTGATTACCAAAGCCGGTTTCGAGGATTGGGATACCGCGCCTCTTCCGCGGATCGACGGCGGACTTGATGTGAATGTCCAGGCAACAGATGTCTTTTGTGTCCGACGGGAATGTGTGGAGCCGGAACTGGCCGCGCGCCTGTTGAAACTTCTGCTTTCCACGGAGTTCCAGAACTGCCTTGCCCGCTGGAATTATGGAATCCCGATCCGGAAATCGGAAGTCGGCGCCACGATCGACTGCACCGATTCCCGTGATGTGCTGTTCCTGAGCGAAACTCCGAAAATGTGTTCCCACTATCATCTGGATTCCGCTGAAATTTACAACCTGGTCTGCCAGGGAATCGCCAATCTGCTGGCCGGGGACGACGATATCGACGCCGGAACCGCGGAACTTGCGGAAATGGTCCGCACCTCTCTGAAGATCCGCAAGCAGACTGCGCTGTTTGCCCGAAAACAAAGAGAATCAAACATTATTTATGCAGGAGAAGTTTCATGAGAAAAATCGGATACCGTATTGCAGCGGACCGTTCGGAGACGGATCAATACAACAGGAAAATGTCAGATTTCACACTTATAGAGCTTCTCGTTGTGATTGCTGTAATAGCGATTCTTGCCGCACTTCTGCTTCCCGCAGTGAACAAAGCTCTGGGACGCGGCCGTTCGACGCTGTGCCTCGGAAATCTGAAACAGCTGGGGGTGGCGGAACTTTCCTATGCAAACGATTTTTCCGACTGGACTATCCGCGGACGTGTTCTGACAAATAACGGGACTTCTACCAGTTCGGATGCTTTTTTCCATACAATTGCCAATTTGAAATATGCCGGACAATTGAATGTCAGAAGCAGAAAAACGATTCTGGTCTGCCCGGATGACAAGCGTCCGGAGTATAATTCGAGCGACCGTTATACGCCTTGCATCAGTTATGGCACCAATACCTGTGTGACTCAGGGGTTGTGGGCGGTTGTCGCGGATACCGCCCCGGGATCCAGCTGCCGTGATCGTCACCGCAAATTCGGAGATCTTGCAAAGACATTGAAAGGAGCATCCCGTTCCGTTCTGCTGGCCGATACATGGAGTCTTGAATCCGACGGGAAAAAGAAATATTTCATCCTGCGCAGCGGAGGCGCCAGCTCTGCAAACTTTGAAGCATGGTTCTCGGAGTCGATCACGCCGGGATACATTTCCCTGCGTCATTCCTGGCAGGCCGCGACCCTGTTCTGCGACGGCCGCGCAAAGCTGGTGAGAGGCCCGATGATGAACGAATACAATACCAGCAGCAGTTATGTCCAGTGGCTGAACCCGGATACCCTTGATGGAATCAACCGTTAACAGAAAAGGAGGTCAGAGATGAAACGATTTGCCGGTACTTTTGCCGTCCTTCTGATTTGCTTGTCCGGTCTTTTGAATGCCGCCGTCCGCGACGATTTTTCCAAAGCGGATTCCTGGAGACTGATGAAAAATACTCCCGGAGAACTCGCCGTGACTCCCCGGGCAATGCTTCTTCGCGATATTCCCGGAAAGCCGGACTGGGCGGCAGTGCTTCGGTCATTCGATGTGGATCTGGAACGTGATCCTGTTTTCAGCCTGAAAGTCGCTTCCGTTGATCGCGGCGGCGAGGTCAAACTCATCCGCGGCAAAGAGAAAAAATCCGTTCTGAAATTCAAGACACCCGGTATTTATTCATATGATCTCCGGAAAATTCCGGGCTGGACGGGAAAAAGCCGTATCACGGTCTGTCTCTATGTCTGGCGCGGAGGGGAGGCGGTCTTTGAATCGCTGTCCTTTGCTCCGGAGGCGGAAAAGGAGAGTGGCTTGAAATTGGTTCCCGCATTCAATGCATGCAGTTATTACTGGTACGGTCCGGAACAGAAAGAGTTGAATGTCCGTTTCCGCGAACAGAATGGAGAATGGAAAAATGCGCTTGCTCCTGTGCGGGGGAGGGCGGAAGGTGGGTATCGAGGCAGCCTTCTGGAACTGAAGGAGAATACCGACTACGAATTCCTTATGACCGGAGACGGCGGCAAAGAACTTGTCCGTGGAAATTTTCGTACATGGAATTCCGAAGTCCCCGTCGCAAGGACGGTCGTGCTGAATGCGGAGAATTTCAAGGACAGCCTGAAGATTTCCGAGCGGGGGCGCCCGGACGGATGGATCCGCTATACCGCTGCCCCCGGTTTCGTTCTGGAATCATCAAAGCCCGAAGCGCTTCTGCGCGTGGAGAACGCCGCGTATATTCTGCTGGATGGTTTGACCTTGCGCGGAGGCGGACAGAATGCCGTTGAGATTCGGAAAAGCCGTTTCGTGCGCATTGTCAACTGCGATATTTCCGGCTGGGGACGTCACGGCACACAGCGCTTCGACAAAGACGGTAAATTCTATCTGAAAAACGGCAGGGCTGTGAACTATGACGCCGGCATTCTCATCAGCCGCAGTCACGGAACCGTGGTGGAGCGCTGCTATATTCACGATCCGCGGACGACCGCGAATTCCTGGCGATATTCGCATCCCGCGGGGCCCTGCGGTCTGATGATCGACAAGCCGACATCGACCGTGCTGCGTTACAACGATATCGTCGGCAGTGACAATCACCGCTGGAACGATGCGGTCGAAGGCTCCGGAAACTTTCATCCGGATGGCGGTTTCAATCGCGACGCCGACATCTACGGCAACTGGATGATTTTCTGCAACGATGACAACATCGAACTCGATGGAGGCCAGCAGAATGTCCGCTGCTCCTACAATCGTTTCGAAGGGGCGTTCTGCGGGATCAGCATCCAGGGGTGCATGACTGGTCCCTCCTATCTCTTCCGGAATCTTCTGATGCGGCCGGGATGCGGATTCGACCGGATCGGGCAGACGATCAAGACCTCCTCGAAGGTCAGCGGTCCCGATGCGGTCAGTTACATCTTCCACAACACGATGGATGGCGAAGGTTCCGGCATCAGTCTGCTTGCCCATCTGAAGATCGTTGCCGAAAACAACATTTTCTCCGGACTGAATCGGATCTCGAACCATGCGCGCAGTCCGCAATCGGAATGTGATGGAAATCTTCAGCCGGTCGGAAGTCCGGGGCGTGAGAGAAACGGGTTTCTCGGCTCTCCGGGATTCACCGATCCGGAAAAGGGGATCTACACCTTGAAATCCGATTCATCCGCAAAAGGGAAGGCGCGTGCGATTGATACGGTTTCCGTCAAAGGAGAGGATCTTGGCGCGTTTTCTGCGGGGCGCCGATATTCTCTTCCGTATCGTCCGATCCCGGTGGAACTCGACTGCGGAGTGGTGGATTTTGAAAAGTGGAACCGGACATTATCCGCAAAGCGTCAAATTGTTGTGACAGTCGGCGGAGAGGGGTTCAAGAGCGAGTTCTCAATCCGCAAAAACAATGACAGCGACTGGTTCGAAGTGACTCCTGCTTCCGGGACTCTGCGCAGCGGGGAACGACTGACTTTGACGGTACGTCTGCTTCCGCAAAAGATGAACCGGTATCGTCATCGGGGAGCGTTTCCGCTCCG
>CALXMJ010000209.1 GCA_944389445.1 uncultured Victivallales bacterium
GTGTGCCGTATCACGCAATTGATGTTTATCTGCCCAAACTGCTGGAGGCCGGACTCAAAGTGGCGATCGCCGAACAGCAGGAGGATCCCGCGCTGGCAAAGGGAATTGTCAAGCGCGGAATCACGCGGGTCGTCACTCCCGGATCCGTCATTGACGGACCGCTCCTGAAGCCGAGCGATAACAATTTTCTCTGTTCCTACTTCTCCGTTCCGTCAAAAAAGACGTATGCTCTGGCATGGCTCGACATCAGTACCGGAGAGTTCGCCGCCGCCGAGTATTCCCGGGTTCAGGATGTTGTCGACGATCTTTCCAAACTGCATCCGCGCGAGTGCCTGGCTCCCGCGTCGCTTCTCGACCAGTGGCGCAAAGAGCCGGCGGAAAAACCGGAGACTCCGCAGAATCTCCTCTGGACCGAACTTGATGACTGGATCTTTTCTTATGACAATGCGTACGCTCTGCTCAACCGTCATTTCGGGACCGTGTCGCTGGAAGGGTTCGGATTCCGCAGCGAGACCTCCGCGATCCGCGCGGCAGGAGCCATTCTCGCCTATACGGAAGACAACCTCAAATGTCAGACCGGGCACATCCGGCGAATCAGCCTGAGAACGCGCGACGAATTCCTTCTGCTGGATCCCGCCAGCCGCCGGAATCTGGAACTGGTCGATCCCATGCTTGGTTCCGTCAAAAACTCCACGCTGCTGAAGGTCCTTGACCGCTCCAAAACACCGATGGGCGGACGACTCCTCCGGAACTGGGTCCTGAATCCCCTTCGGAATGTGGACCGCATCATCGAACGTCAGGATATTGTCGGCACTTTCAAGGACGATCCGCTGACCTTGACCGAGCTTCGCGAAACGATCTCCGGAATCCGCGATCTCGAACGCATTACGGCACGGTTGAACACGAACTCTGCAAATCCGCGGGATCTGATCGCTCTTTCCAGCAGTCTGGCGCTGATTCCCGGCGTGAAGAACATCCTTGCCATTTTCGATCTGCCGCTGATCGCGGACATCAACAACCGTCTGAATGAGCTTCAGGAGCTGACGGAGCGCATTCTCAACACGATTGTCGAAGCTCCTCCCGTGAGCACGACCGACGGAGGCGTCATCCGTCCCGGCTGTTCCCCCGAACTCGACGAACTCCGTTCCGCCGCTACCGAGGGCCGCAACTGGGTCGCACAGCTTCAGGCGAAGGAGCAGGAGCGGACCCGGATCAAATCCTTGAAAGTCAACTATAACCGCGTCTTCGGATTCTATATCGAAGTGACCAAATCCAATCTGGAGAATGTCCCGGAGGACTACATCCGGAAACAGACTCTTGTCAACTGCGAACGCTTCATCACGCCGGAACTCAAGGAGATGGAGGCAAAGATCCTCGGAGCCGACGACAAGGCAAAAGCCCTGGAGCACAAAATTTTCGACGAGCTCCGTTCCTATGCCGCCACCTTCACTGCGGAAATTCAGAAGACCGCCGAAGCACTCGCGGAAATCGATGCTCTCTGCTCGCTTGCCGACTGCGCCTCGCAGTACTCCTACTGCCGTCCCAGAGTCGACAACAGCGATGTCCTTCTGATCCGGGGCGGACGCCATCCCGTGCTCGACGCCGCCATGCAGGACTCCCGGTTCATTCCGAACGACACCATCCTCGACGGCGATGAGAACCGCATGATGATTATTACAGGACCGAACATGGCGGGAAAATCCACCTATATCCGCCAGACCGCGCTCCTCGTCATCATGGCGCAGATGGGATCGTTCATTCCGGCAGACAGTGCGGTGATCGGTGTTGCAGACAGAATTTTCACCCGTGTCGGCGCCGCGGATGACATCTCGCGCGGGCAGAGCACCTTCATGGTGGAAATGCTCGAAACCGCCAACATTCTCAACAACGCCACGGCAAAGAGTCTGATTATTCTGGATGAGATCGGGCGCGGCACCAGCACATTTGACGGATTGTCGATCGCCTGGTCCGTCGCCGAATACATTCTCGACAATCCCTCCTGCCGCGCACGGACCCAGTTCGCAACCCATTACCACGAGCTCACCGAGCTGGCGATGGTTCGCAAAGGAGTCAAGAATTACAACGTCGCGGTCCGAGAATACGGAGACCAGATTATTTTCCTGCGCCAGATTGTCCCCGGTGCGGCGGACAAAAGTTACGGAATTCATGTTGCCAAACTCGCCGGGCTTCCGGATCAGGTCATCAAGCGTGCCAAGGAGATTCTGACGAACCTGGAGGAAAATGCCATCGGAGAAGCGAATCTCCCCTCCGTAACCGTCGGACGGGAAAAACGGACCCGTTACAACCGCAATGGCGGTCCGCCGCAGCCGAAACCAGCAATCCTTCAGCCGTCATTATTCGATTGACGGATTTTTGACGGATTCTGTTCCATTTGAAAAAACATTGCAGATCAAGCATTTTTTGGAGGACTGAATGATGAACGATTCCCTTGAACTGTTGAAAGAACTGATCCGCTGCAAGCCGGTTTCCGACCGGATCGACAATGTGAACCAGGCGGAGTCCGTCATGCGCAACTATCTGGAATCAAAAGGATTGTATTGTGTGACGGAACAAATTGACGGACGTTCCGTCCTCTACGCCTCCACCGTGCCGGGAAAAGTGCAGGACATTCTGCTGAATGCGCACCTTGATGTGGTTCCTGCTCCGGATGAGATGTTTGAACCCGTCGAAAAAGACGGACGTCTCTATGCCCGCGGCAGCGCGGATTGTCTCGGAAATGCCGTCTGCATTGCGGAAATTCTCTGCCGCTGTGCGGGCAAGGCGAGTGTTTCGGCCTTTTTCACCGCCGATGAAGAGATCGGCGGTTCCACCACTGCCGCCATGGTGGAACGGGGATATGCCGCCCGGAAGATGGTTCTGATTCTTGACGCGGCTCCCTATGCCATCGCGCATGCTCAGAAAGGAATCCTCTCCCTGACTCTTCGCGCGCACGGGAAGGGCGGACACTCGTCCGAGCCGTGGCGTCTTGACAACCCGATTGACCGCCTGGTCGATGGATATGTCAAACTCCGTGAAGCGTGGCCGCCTCTCCCGCAGGACAGTCACTGGGGCAATACCATGGCGCCGTGCATTCTCCGCGCGGGAAGCGTCTCGAATCAGGTCCCCGATACGGCGGAAATGGTACTCAATATCCGCTATGTCACGGAGGAAGACGGACAGCGCATTCCCGCCAGAATCCGCGAAATCACGGGACTGGAAGTCATTACCGGCATGGCCTCCCGCCCCGTGTTTGTCGACGAATCGCATCCGATGATGCAGGCCCTAAAACAGGCGATGGAGAATAAATTCCCCGACCACCCGGTCTCTTTCTTCCGCATGGATGGAGCTACCGATGCGCGGCATTTTGTCAAACTCGGAGTGCCCGTCGCAATTCTCGGAACCCTCGGCGATGGAATGCACTCTTCCGGGGAGTGGGCGGATTTGCGGAATCTTCAGGATTACGCAGAGCTTCTCACCGCATTTCTTATCACGGAGAAGTGAGTTCCCTGCAATCATTTTTCTCCCTGTTCAGGGACATCGGTTCTGATTTTTTACAGACTTGCGGCAGAGCTTTTTTTACAAAAAATATCAGGAACCATTCTCAAAAAGTCCTTTTTTGTTTTTCCCGTATCTGTTTTTCCGTACTTTTCGAAGGGAAAACAGGATCCGGGGGATTGTTTTTTCTTGATTTTTTAGTATAATGTATAGTACGCGGCTGGAGGGGGAACTCTCCGGTTCTGCGTGAGAGAGTCGTTTTATTTGTGTTATCTGATGTTTTCTAGATCAAGGAGAGTCTGTCGGGAATACGGATTGCCCCGTGTTCCTGCATCGGGGAAACGGGTGGGAGCCGTTTCTCCGATTTTTTTTGCAGAGGGGAAAAAAACGTTGTGTCTGCGTTGAACCGCGTGTTGACTCATCGTGAATATATTTTCATTCCCGGCGATCAGGCGAGCATTCCCGATGTTTCCGGTTCGCTGAACTTCAGATTGAGCTTGTAGGCGGTGCCGCTTTTTTTGACGGATCCTTCCGCTTTGACAGCAAGATAATAGGTCCCGGCGGAGAGGAATTCCTCCAGTTCGGCGACTCCGTCTTTTGCTCTTGCAGAGACCATTTTCGACGGAGTTTTTTCTACATCTCCCTTGATGTTCCGGCGATACAGAAGAAGAGTGGCTCCATTGCCTGTGACTTCACTCAGCTCCAGAGAGCAGAGAGTTTCGGAATCGACCGTGAAACGGCTCCAGTCCTGCAGATCGGAATAGCCGACCCAGCCTTCAACGACGGAGGAGAAGGGGGCCAGAGACACGGCATTCCGCCATTGATCGTCGGAGCTGTCCGCCTTCCCGAAGACCGTGCCGGAGAGTTCGACGGCATAGCCGGTGTTTCTCCCTTTTTTCCAGCTTTTGGATTCAAAGGAAATGAGATAAGTTCCCGCTTTCAGCAGGACATTCGCCTTTTCCTTCGATTTGGAAGAGCTCCCGCTCAGGGAGAAGACCTTTCTTGTTTTTCCGTCATCGCGAATTTCCCGGATCGTGAAGGTGCCGGTGGCTTTTTCGTCTAGCTGTGAGAGGGTAAAGGTATAGTTGCCGGCATCGGCAAGGTTCAGGATCCGGAAATCCGCCTGATCGTTGTATCCGACCCAGTTGTCGCCGAACAGCGAGAGAGAAAGCGTTCCGGCTGCTTCGGAGGATTTTTCCGTTGAAACCGTCAGATCCGGATTTGCCCATGCCGCCGCTTCGGAATCGTCGGTGTTGTCCGCCCGGACAAAGACTTCTCCGCTGAATTCGACATTATAGAAGGTCCCGGTTTTCTTCGTGGATTCCATTTCGACGAAATAAGTGATTCCCGCATCCAGCAGCAGGTTGAAGATCCCGCGTTTCTCCTCTCCGGTTTTCGGATTCACGGAAACGCGCTTAACGGTTTTCAGTTTATCGTTGTTCAGCTTGTAGATGGTCAGTCTTGCATTGGATTCCAGCGCCGGAAGCGTGAAATGATACGAGCCGGAGGTTTCCACTTGAAATGCGCGGAGATCTTTTTTATCTTCCGGGCCGATCCAGTTGGAGGAGTCTTCCAGAACGACCGCACCATCGGCATCGACTTCTACGCTGAAAAGCTGAATGGGTTCCAGTTCCGGAGAATCGCCGGGAATCATCCATATGAAATCATCTTCGGAAAGAACCTGCCGCCAGGAGTCGTCTGCGGAGGAGATCCCCGCGTTTTTCCTGGTTTCCGCATCCGGATCCGCGGCGATCTGAATGTAATAGGTGTTGAGCGCCGGAACCGTGGCGGAATCGGAGACAAGGGCATCTCCCTGAACGAGAAGATAACAGGTTTCTCCGGCGGTACTGTGGAATGAGAGTGTCTGCTCCGTTTTCAAGTCGGAGAGTGTCTGAAGCAGCTGTTTCTGCGAGTTGTAAAGCGACAGACTGATTCCCCGGAGAGCCGGATCGGCAGAGGCCAGGGAGACCGTGATCTGAAGATTGCAGGAAACGGGAGTGACGAAACGGTAATAATCGTCATCGTTCTCTCCGTCAAGATTTCCGGCACGGAGAGCATCCAGTCCGTCGAATTCGATGAACCTTGCCTGTTCAAAGTCCTCTTCCCTGCCGAGGAAGAGCGGATCGAACTGTTTCAATCGGCGAAAGAACCGAGATAAGCGCCTTCCACCTGATAGTCAAGGAGATAGAAACGGCCATCGGAGCGGAGTTCCGTCCTGGTTTTGGAGAGACGGTTTACCGCATCGCGCCGATTGTCGCTTCCGGACCAGTAATCGCTGTCGGAGTCGGAATAATAAAGCCAGGTGTCGCCATTTTCATCGACTTCGTAGCCCCATCCGGTGATTGCATGTGACAGCCCCTGGTCGGAATAGATCGCGTAGGCGATTCCGTATCCTGCGTCGAACGCATCGGTCAGGGAATCGAGAAGGGTATCGGTTTCTGTCGATTCATTGGTAAAAAACATGAAGTCGCTGATATCCAGCTGCGGAAAAAGATTTCCCCCCTCCGTGGGAACCGTGATGGTTCCGCTGTTGCCGGTTCCGTTGAAGAACCAGGAGAAGGCATCCTGTTCGAGTCCGCCTTCGTTTTTCCAGTAGTCGATGAAGTATTCGAAGAGTTCGTCTTCGTTCCGGAACTCCAGAGGCGAATTTGCTGCCCAGCCGGTCCATGTGAGAATGTTGGATGCCGCCGCACCCCAGCAGTAAAGCATGTCCTGCGGAGTGTTCAGCTTTTCCGCATCGGCAAAGTAGTAGCCGGAGACATCGTTGGCGAGTGCCTGGTCAGGCGCGCTGTAAAGTTCCGGGAGGAAGTCGTGTCCCCAGAGTTCTGTCGAGATTACCGAATCCGGCTGCAGATTTCCTGCGGAGATACGGAAGGAAAGGGGATCGCTCCATTCTCCTTTGTTGCCTGCGGCGTCCACCGCACGGACCTGCCAGAGATATTCTCCTTCCGCGAGGTCGCCGATAAAGCCGGATTCCTCCTCAAAGAGTGTAATGGAGGCATTCCCGATGGCGGAGCCTTTTTCCGCATAACGGACTTCATAACCGGTCACTCCGACATTGTCCACCCCTTCGTCCCAGTGAAGCGTCACCGCGAATCCCGCGTAGACATTTGCGGAGACCCTGCGGAGTTTCAGCGGGGCTTCGGTATCCGGTTCCTGCTGCGGAAGCGCTTCGATCCGGAGAACAAGTTCTTCCGCCTCGTTCAGTGCAAGCGTGTATTGCATGCCGTTGCGTGAAAAGGAGGTGTGCTCCATCAGGTCGAGTTCCGAGTAGACGATCTGGTCATTTACTCCGACCACGGTGATGCTCTCCCGGAAATCCGCCGCATTTCCCGCCAGCCGGAATTCTCCGGCAACAACCTGTTCCGGTGCAATGGAAAGCCGGAATCCTGCGCCTTCGAAACAGGAAATATTGTTTATCAGCAGATAGGGAACGCTTTCCGGTGAAACTCCGGAGTGCAGAAAGCCCGGCTGGATCAGATTGAAATTGAGAATTCCATCCACGGTGACGGTCCCTTCCGTCTGGATTTGTCCGGTGACGCTTGTGATCCCTTTCAGGATTGCCCCTTCCTCCAGATGCAGGATCGTATTCACCGTAATGTCCGTATTGCCTGCGGTTCCGCCGGAACGGACGGTCATGGATCCATCCTTCACTTCCGCGTAATTGGCGACTCCTCCGGATGCAACCACCATTTCACCGAATACCGCTGTAACATTGGCGCGTCCGCCCTCCAGCACGTTCTGCACGCCTTCCGCGCGAACGGTCATATAGCTGGCTTCGCCGCCCGCCTCAATATTCTGTACTGCGTTTTCGAGGACGAATCCTCCGAACGCGATATAACCGTTCCTGACATCCTGCTGCGTATGGATGGAATAATTGCAGGAGCTTTCCGGAGTCGATCGGATCCACTCGCCATCCTCTTTTTTCCATGCGGTGACAACGGTTCCGAAATCGTAGCTGATGTCCGTCTCTTTTTCCACACTCACATTGAGGGCGGTACCCCCGGTCTCGACGATCAGGGTTCCTCCGCTCTCCACCGCGGTTCCCTCTGCTTTTCCGCCGGCAAGCACATGCTGAGTTCCATTGGACAGCACTTCCGCATTGCTTGAAACAAGGCCATCCCCGACCGTCTGCGTCTCCCCGGAACAGATGATATAATGATCGGATGTGCCGGCATCCAGAAGATTGATCACCGTTCCATTCTCTTCCTCCAGAAGAGACGCATTGAAATCATAGCCAAAGACGGCTCCCTCCCTGAGTACGGGTGCGGAAACAGAAGCTCCATTCTCCAGAATCAGCGTCCCGGCGTTTTCCACCGTGACGGAATTGGCGGAGCCCCCGGCAAAAATCCGGAGAGTTCCCGCTTCATTTACAGTAATATCTGTCGCGGTTCCCCCATCTTTCACGGAAACGATCCCGTTTCCGGACACTGTGACGAACCAGGCGGCGCCGCCGTCGAGCACTTCCACCGTTCCGCCTTTGTCGATCACATGATTGGCGGTTCCCCGGACGATCAGTTCCCGGATATCTTCATCCGGTTTTACCGCGTCAATGATCGTGGAATTCGCTGTCGCGCCGGAACTGACAATCAGAGAGCCGCCATCCAGAATATTGGTCCGGTTTGCGATATCTCCGGAAAGGAGCGTCAGTTCATCAAGGAAATAGAGTGTTTCGTCGTTATAGATTTTTCCGGTGGTCATGTCGTCTGTCCTTTTCTGTCTGGTGGAAGGCCTGGAGCGATTTGATTCCGGTAATGTAATGCGGCCGGTAACTTTTTCAAGGAATGGAACCGCTGGATTTTTTCTATTGTTTCTTCTGGCGGAGCAGAACCCGCAGAGATTCGCCGCGGATCAGCAGGTCTTTGACCGCATAGGAGCCATCCGGATAGATCAGAACGGAAAGGACACAGTCGTTCGGATTTTTCCGGAGGGTTTCCATGACCAGAGCTTCCGCTTCCGGAGCGAGTTTCTCATTCAGGTAGAAACGGTCGAACGGGAAAGAAAACCGATACTGTGCATCTTCCGATCTCTGGTTGCCGTGCCATTCATATCGCCGGAACACATTGCGGATCCGGACAAACGGTACTCCGGTGGGCGGCTCTTCCGTCAGACGCGACACTTCGGCAAATCCGTCCTTTCCCTGCGTCAGGACGGCATAGCGGAGATCCCGGGGTCGGCGGTGAGATTCCTCTTTTCCGGCTTTGACCGTGTTCGGCATGGGATTCAGTGTTACATACCGTCCGCGGAACGAGTCGTAGGGATCAAGAGCCCCGGTCCGGAAACGGAATTCCTGTGGCGGAATCTCCGGATATTCAAACTTCAAGATTGTTCCAATCGAAAACCATGCCGCGACAATCAGAACTGCCAGCAGAAGCACCAGGCGCCATCCATTTGTCTTATTCATGATCCGCTCCTTTCTCCCCTGTTCCATGTTTCCGGAAATAACGGTGAAGAATTCCGTTCGCCAGCAGAAAGACGACGCCCAGCGAAAGAAAAACCATCGCCCGGGTCAGAATGCTGTAATTCTCGTTGAAGATCCGGCAGACGATCAGCGCAATAAGCGCAAGCAGTCCCAGATTCAGCCTTACCAGATCTCCGCGCGGGAAGCCGTAACCGATCAGGAATACACCGAATCCTCCCAGATAGAGACTTGGCGTAAGCACGTCTGATTTACCCGGCGGCAAAAGGTCTCCTGCAAACGGGAGCAGCGCAAACAGCCCAATGTACAGCTTCTCGAACGAAAAACGGAACAGCAGAGGAAACAACGCTCCAGCCGTGAAGACGCCCCATACCGCCAGTGAAAAGTTCCCCGCATGGGCAATTTCCGGCATCCGGAAGAGTCTCCCGGTACAGCACCAGATCACCAGCAGGAGCGCAATGATGCCGTATCCGGCAATCAGCCACGGATTGCCGAATTTTCCTTTTTTCTCATCGTGCAGGATCAGTCCCGCGTTCAGGAATCCGGCCGCTCCGATGCAGAGCAGTTCGTACAGCAGCTCCGACTCCGCTTTCGTTGAAATTCCGTACTGGACAAGCATTGCCGCCGCCCAGACCGGAAACACATAACGCATAGCCGCCGCGGCGATGGAATCCGGCTTCCAGAACTGCCGGACTGCGAACGGAAGCCAGAGCAGCGTATACACGAACGGAATCCATGCGGAATCTCCTCTCGAAAGCCCTGCGCTGTAAAACAGCAGGAAAAGCGGAAAGAGCGTTCCGAGAATCACACTTCGGAAGACATACATCAGCGGCAGGGATAATCCCAGTACAAGCGTCAGATAGTCGAACATCGACCCGTTGATATGATAAATCTGCGAAATCAGCGCGATCAGCCCTGCAATGGAAGCGGAGATCAGCATAGCCGCCGCATTTTCCGCCGTTTGCCCCATCCGTTTTATCAGCACCAGGATTCCGAATCCGCCGGAGAGGACGAACGGCGTAAAGGAAATAGCGATCTTCCAGAATTTCGGCAGCATATCCCAGTTATGCGCGGTCAGCAGAACGATTCCGCCGGAAATCATCAGAACACCGATGATTGAAATGCTCCGGAGCAGCCAGCTCCTTGCCGGGGCTGCATCCAGCCGTTTCCGGTAGAATTGTTCGAGTTTTTCTCTGGATTCCGCGTCAAGCAGTCCGTCGCGTTCCAGAATCGGCAGTTCTCCGAGCAGCCAGAGAATTGATTTGCGATCTTTCATGTTCTGTTTCCTTTCGATGAGTTCCGCAAGAGCCCCCGGCGGAAGAAAAGCAGGAGACATGCCAACTGTTTTCTGTAAAGATTTGTATTCAGGAAAGAGAAGAAAGAAAGGATTCTTTCTTCGCGGCAGGCGCAGCATGTACAGGAGGTGTTCATTTTTTGTATATCAATGAAGAGAAGAGGGATGTCCGGAGCCGCCTCCGCCATCCCAGTAGGTGCAGTCATCCTCGTTGATGCCGACCTGAATCTGTTTATCAGGGTCATTCGGATCTGGTGCCCATTTCGGGGCGTTGAGCCAGTCGAGTCCCTGCTGGCGCCAGGCGGGATCATCCAGTTTTTTGAGCATTTCATGCCTCCACTGGTGTTCCCTTTTCAGGTGGTCCGGCATGGCATCGAGAGAGGATACCGTTCCGAGAGCGGGCAGATACTCCAGGCAGAATTTATACCAGTCGTAGTCGGCGAGAGGACTGCTTCCCGGATTCTCCAGTGCCGCCGGAATGATGGCGCTGCGGTCGAAGACCGGAAGGACGATCTCCGAACGGTGCGGTGGAACAAGTTCTCCGTTGATTTCCAGATGCCCGAATGGTTTTGCAACCGTATAAGCGTAAACGGTCTGGAGTCCGGTGCGCATTCGTTTCTGTGCTTCGGTCAGACGTTCGAGGGAACGGTTTGCGGAACGGCTGGTGAAGGTTCCGAACCCTTCTCCGAGCGTTTCGTCATCGGGGGATGCATCCTGGTTGATGCCCATTGTTCCGGAAACGGTAACGGGAGTGAATTTCGTATCCATCCGGGAGACTGCGCCGGAATAATAGCGGACCTGTTTCTGGAAGGGCGATGTCAAATAATCCTCCCACATACGGATCAGATCCGAGTCGTAGTCCCGCCATTTCCATCCGTACCATGCCCAGTCGATGACGGGGAGGGGATCGAGTTTATTATCCCGGCTGTCCGGAGAGGCAAGTTCGCCGCTGCCGTTGTAGACGGGATCATTGCCGTCGTGGGAACGGGTGAGCGGAACGGCGTTCAGTTTGTAATCCGCAATGAACTGATCCATGATTCCCTGCTGGTCCAGAGTGTCCAGAGTGTCCCGTTTCGCAACTTTGATTTCCACATTGACAGGCAGAAATTCGCTTTCCCGTTTGAAGGAGTTGTCCTCATCCAGTTCCAGATCGCCCCACCATTTCCCTTCGGAGAAGCTCATGCGCAGGACATCCTTGAGCCAGCACCAGTAATTGGAGGAGATGGCGTCGTAAAGACGACGGGTCTGCAGAACGGAAGCAAAAGCGCTTCCCCGCAGACGTGGCGCTCCGAGGAGCTGTCCGTTGGGGACCACGGCGATTCCCTTGGAATCATCCCCGTCCTCCTGCAGAATGTCGCTCAGGATTGAAGTGTAGGAGGGCTGCCAGTTGTATCCGTACAGCTGTGTTTTGATGAATTCTTCTGTGGTGTAGGGTGTGTAAAGCGCGGAACGCTCTCCGGTTCCGCGTGCCATGTTCAGCTGTTCCAGAAGGGCGTCTGCGAATTCCTGATTGTAGTTGAGTCCGTTGTTTTTCGCCGCCTGCTGCGCCGCGCCGAAGCCGATCAGAGGGACGATGAACAGGGCCCGCTGCTGCATTTGCGAGAGGGTGTCGGATGCGGTTTTCAGGCGTCCGTAGCGTTCCTCCGTGTTCAAACGGTCGTAATCCGCCTGCGTATTCGCCTGAAGATAGGTGTCCGGATTCTCGCCGATGCCGAATAAATCATCGGAGATCAGAACCGTGGTCGCTTTGACCAGATTCAGCTCTCCGACTAGATTCAGCGTGTGGCGCTGCCAGTTCGCTCCGACGAGAGCCGCGGCGTCCACGGCATTCTGCGCCTTGACTTTCGCGCGGATCACATTGCCGAGATCAAACAGAATGAAAACCGCCAGCAGAATGATGAGCATGGCGATCAGCCCGATGAGAAGAACCTGTCCGCTTTCCCTGTTCCGTTTCATTGCGCTCACTCCAGATACACGGTGGACTGCTTGGAGAGTTTTGATTCGCCTTCGATATTGAGTTTCCCGTCGGTGACGAACGCGCGGCGCATCGGCATGATCCAGGGATAATCCAGAAACTTCGCATATGCGGTGAATGTGTCGCCCTGCGACGATGAAGTTACGGTGTAGGAAGTGGAATGGTTCTCATTGACGTTATAGGCGGGATTCCAGTATTCATATTTCAAAGTCCGGCGCATTTCCATATAGTCGATGATGGCGAGACGTTCCCAGTAGAACTGGCCGACGGCGGTGGAGTAGGGATAGCTGTCGCTTGACGATTCCGAGGTCATGTCGATCGGAAAACGCATTCTGCCCGAGGCGGCGATCGCCTTGAGCTTTCCTTCCCGTTCCACGATCTCCTCTTTGAAACCGACCGTTTCCGAACGAGCCGCACGGAACGCGGAATAATCCGTGACCATCTGCGCCGCGGTGACATAGAAAACCTGAAGCAGCCCGAACAGAATCAGACAGATAATAAGCATGCAGATGACCGCTTCAATCATCGTGGACCCGCATTCGCCGGAACGGGGACGGACCGTATGATAAAAGTGTCGCATAGGGAGCCGCCCTCCTTTCCTTCGGGCAACAGGCTCAGTTCGAGAGGTCAAGACCGCCCTTGTCGAGTTCCTGCAGAGTTTCGACGGAGCTCTTGTCCACTGCGGAATCGACGTCCTTGGTTGTTCCGAGGGTCTTGGTCACGCCGCCGATTTTTTCGCGGATCGTGTCGCTGAACATTCCCATGATCGCGAGCGCGGCAAGAGCCACGATCACAATGATGATGATATATTCCACGATCGCCTGGCCTTTGCAGTTTCTCTTCATTTTCCGGATTTTTGCCATGTCCATAATTTGCCTCCTTAACATTATTAGAACTCTGGTTCCCAGCCGACAAGTGCGGTGATCCGCCATCCGTACTCGGTGAAGACCGCCAGCAGCAGAAGCATTGTGATTGCCACCAGTGCAAACATCACAAGCAGAGCCGCGTATTCCGCCAGCACCTGCCCGCGTTCTCTGCCGCGTTCTCTTCTCATCGTTTCACCGTATTTTTCAGTTTCTTCGATAATTATAGCATAACAAGTCCCGGAACGCAAGAGTTCAAGGGAAAAATCTTTGAACCTTGGCAAAATGTAATCTTCCGGCAATCCGGAGTTTAAACTTTGGCGTTCAGCTTTGCTTTGACTGTCCGCCGGTCGAGTCCGGCACGTTCCGCTGTCCGCACATAATTTTTTTCCTGCGCGTAAACGGCTCTCAGGTATTTCACTAGGAGTTCTTCCGCCGTCAGGCCGCAGTTCCCCAGAATCGTTTCCAGCTCTTCCGCCGTCCCGGGAGGCTCGGCGGGACGGTATGAGCCGCGGATGATCAGGTTCCGCACACACTGTTCCAGTTCGCGCACATTGCCGGGCCAGGGATAATCCCCTCCGAGATGCACGCAGATCCATTTGACAGCTTCCGGTGTAAAAAGTTCGGCCTCTTCCGGTCCCAGAATGCGTTCGGAAAGAATGCGGACGAAATGACCGAGTTCCGCGCTCTCCCCGTTGATGAGCTTGCGAAGGGGAACGGTCGTCACGGTATCGGCGCAGAGGCGGTAATACAGATCGCCGCGGAAAGAGCCGTCGGCGCATGCCTTGTGCAGATCGCGGTTTGTCGCGGCGATGATTTTCCCTTCGAACGAATGTTCCGCATTGTCGCCGAGACGCTGGAAGCGGCGGGTCTGCAGCACGCGAAGCAGTTTGACCTGCGTTTCCGCATTGATCTCCCCGATTTCATCGAGAAAGACGCTTCCGCAGAACGGACACTCCTCCAGATAGCCGATCCGGTCCGAAAGCGCTCCCGTGTACGCTCCCTTCCGATGTCCGAACAGCTCCGATTCCAGCATGGTCTGCGGCATGGCGGAAAGCTGAACCGGTTTGAAACAGACCGGATATGGAATCTCAAACCGGCATGTCCCCCCATGAAACGGAATGAATCTGGAAAGCGCAATCGCCCGCGCCACCAGTTCTTTCCCGGTTCCCGATTCTCCCGTGATGAGTGTCGTAATGGAGTTCATCCGGTTGTACAGGACCCGGTGATAGCGGCGGATATCGCCGGAGAAGATCGACTGCCAGATCGCGGCGCGCAGCGCTCCCGCTTCCAGAGAACTCCCGACAATGAAGTCGAAAATATGATAAAATGCCCGGTGTATCTGAAAATACATCGCGAATGTCTTTTCCGGCGAATAGATGCTCGGAAGTGTACGGGCCGGACGCCGCAGGAAATAGTTGTAATCCTCCAGAAACTTCCGATAGACCGGATAGGCGGTTTCCTCCGGATCCGCAAGCATCCGCTCCGACATCGCAGAACGGTATTTTTCAAAGAGATGGTACAGAACGACCGGTTCATACAGATCCCGTTCCTCTTCCGTGGGACGGCTTTTCGCGGAATCAAGGCGTTTCCGCAGGAGGCAGGCGGTCTGTTCGCTGATCTCCTTGATCCGATCCACGTTGCTCTGTGCGGAAGCTCCTCCGGAATGCATGTTCCAGACCTGTCCGTAGGAACGGTAGGCGGAACCGAGAATCTGCTTTTCCAGTTCCAGACGCTCCGGCGTGAAGGGATTCGTGAAATTCAGGTTCCCGATCGCGGTCAGCAAAGGTTTTTCCGATTCGGCTATCCACATGGTGCATCTCCTGTTTTTCAAACGGATATCATAAATACATAAAATGTCAAGCAAATGATCATTTTATGTATATTCTTTTTTTGATTTCCCCCGTTTTATATCTGATTGAAGAGTTGGCACGGCATTTGCTGTTTCCCTTTCCGGAACGCAGTAAGCGCTCCGGGAACAGAAAAACTCTCAACTTCAATCAAGCGAAGGAGAATGAAAATGAAAACGACATTGTCAACTCTTTGGATGGGTGCGTTTTTCGCACTGTCGGCACTGACGGCATCGGCTGCGGGAACTCTGACTCCGGCGGACTCGGGATGCAAACCGGCTGAGATTGTCAGCCATGATGTAAAAGTGGTGATTAACAACAGATTCGCGAAAACGGAGGTCGTTCAGCAGTTCCGCAACCGGAACAGCCGGACCGTGGAGGCGGTCTACTCCTTCCCGCTCCCGAAATCCGCGAGTCTATCGGAAGTAACGGTGCAGATCGGAGAAAAGACCATCAACGGCGAGGTCGTCGATAAAAAGACCGCCGGGAAGATTTATGGGGAAGAGAAGAAAAAAGGCGGCAATGCCGCGCTTGCCACAAAAGAGGGATATCAGGATTTTCAGTTCAACATTGCCAATCTGGCGCCGGACGCCTCGGCAACGGTCCGGTTTGTCTACTACCAGCCTCTTCCGGTCGATACCGGAGTGGTCCGTTATGTTTATCCGCTGGAAGAAGGCGGGACGAAAGACCGCGCGGCGGAGGCCTTCTGGACCCGGAATTCGAAACCCGTCGGAAAGACGACTCTGCGCATGATTGTCCGCTCGGCATGGCCGCTCGACGGGGTCCGCGCACCCGGCGGAACGGTTGTCAAGCAGAATCTCGACCTGAAAAAGGGACTCGCGGACCTTACCTATGAACTGGGAACCGGACTGGAACGTGACTTTGTGTTCTACTATCAGCTGGCATCCGGTCTGCCCGGCAGACTCGAAGTCATTCCTTACAAGAAGGCCGGGTCCGAACAGGGAACCTTCCTGATGGTGCTCACTCCCGGCATCGACCTGAAACCGATCACGTCCGGCGCAGATTACGCTTTTGTGCTTGACCGCTCCGGAAGCATGTACGGAGACAAACTCAGAACCCTTTGCGAAGGAGTCGTCAAGACGCTTGAAAAGATGCATCCGGAAGACCGTTTCCGCATCATCACTTTCGATAGCTCCGCTTCGGATTTCACCCGCGGCTGGATCGCGGCAACGCCGGAAAACATCAAAAAATGGAGCCGGAAAATTTCCTCCATTTCGCCCCGCGGGAGCACAAACTTGTATGAAGCCATGAAAATGGCGGTCGGCAAACTTGACGCGGACCGGGTCACCAGCATCGTTCTCGTTACGGACGGCGTCACCAATACGGGAGTTATCTCTCCGCAGGCGTTCCACAAGCTGATGAAATCCGCCGACGTGCGTGTCTTCGGGTTCCTGATGGGCAACAGTGCAAACTGGCCGCTGATGCGGACGATTTGCAACGTTTCGGGCGGATTTTACGAGGGCGTTTCCAACAATGATGACATTTTCGGAAAACTCCTGCTTGCGAAAAGCAAGATCGCGTTTGAGAGCCTTCATGATGCACAGGTGAAAATTTCAGGCGTTCCCACGTTCGACCTGACCGGAGAATCGCTCAAAAAACTGTATCGCGGACAGCAGCTTGCAATCTTCGGCAGATACCGGAAAGGCGGAGAGGCGGATGTTTCTCTGACGGTTCGGCTCAGCGGACGCGAACAGACTTACAAATGCCGGGTCCATTTCCCGGAAAGCGATCTCGACAATCCCGAACTGGAACGTCTCTGGGCGATGAGCCGGATTGAAATGTTCGAAGACATGGCGAATGCGGGCCTGACTCCGAAAGGCGAGGCGGATTCCGCGATCCGCGACCTCGGACTCCAGTACCAGCTTGTTACAGACGAGACCTCCATGCTGGTGCTTTCCGACGAGGCCTTCGACTCCTACAGGATTGAGCGGCGCAATCGGACCCGCATCGCGGAAGAGCACGCCGCGCAGAGCCGTCGGCAGAGCGCGCCGGTCCGGAACTATCGCGCCGATGTCCCGCGCGGCGGCGACCAGGACAACCGCATGTTCCACGGAAACGCTCCGCGTCTCGGAGGCGGAGCCGTGAGTCCATTCCTGGTTCTGATCGCCATGGTTCTCGCGATCACCGCTATCAGCAGCGCTGCCGGAATGAGAAAAACCGAGAACGGAAAATAAGGATGAAACCGGAAGGGCTCCCTTTCCTTCCCCATCCCATCTCAGGGAAATGGAGTCCTTCCCACAGTTTCGGGAGATTGATCATGAGGCTTGTGAACCATCTTCGGCTTCCGCTGCTTTTCCTGGCGGCGGCATTGATTCCGATGCTTTTCCCGGGAATTGCGCCGTATCTGGAACTTCGGATAGCGTCTCCGGCGGAGCCGAGTCTGCTGTTCCGGTGCTTCTCGGCTCATCTCGTCCATTTTACTTCCGCCCATTTTTTTTACGATGCGTTTGTCTTTGTCGTTCTTGGATGGCTTGTCTGCCGGGAAAAAGAAGAGGAGTTTGTGCCTCTGGTTCTGTTTTCCTCGTTTGTGATTTCTCTTTGCGTATGGATCATCTGCCGGGAGCTGTATGCCTACCGGGGACTTTCGGGGATCGACTGCGCCTTGTTCGGATGGCTCGCTGTGCGGTATCTTCCGCAGAAAAAGGGAATCATGGTTCCGCTTCTGGCGGCGTTCTGCCTGAAAACGATCTGGGAGTGCGTGACCGGAACGGCACTGTTTGCGGGGAGCGATGTGTTCGAGGCGGTTCCGGAAGCGCATCTTGCCGGCTGCCTCTGCGGGATACTTCTGAGCGGGAAATGCGCTCCCCGGAGAATCGGCGGGTGCCGCGATGCTGTCGGCTTCCGTTTCCGGTCTCTGCGGGAATAAAACATCATACTTGCCGGGAAACGAGAAACTTCCGGGTGTTTTTTTGTCATTGTAAAGCGTGGAATTTGTGCTATATTATTCACTCATCTGTAAATGAACCCTATTTGGAGAATCATCATGGCTGATAAATTGATGCTCGGGCTGCCGAAAGGAAGTCTTGAACAGGCGACGACCGATATGTTCGCGAAAGCCGGATATAAGATCGAAATCAGTTCCCGTTCTTATTTTCCGACGATTGACGACAAGGAAATTGAATGCATGCTTATCCGTGCGCAGGAGATGTCCCGGTATGTGGAGGAGGGAATCCTCGACTGCGGACTGACCGGCTATGACTGGATCCGCGAAAACGGGTCCGATGTGGTGGAAGTCGCGGAACTGGTGTACGGCAAAGTCGGACGCAATCCGCTTCGCTGGGTGCTTGCGGTTCCCGAAGATTCCAATATTCACAGTGTCAAGGATCTGGAAGGCAAGCGCATTTCCACCGAAGCCGTTGGAATGACCAAGCGGTATCTTGCGGAAAACAAAGTGAATGCGAACGTCGAATTCTCCTGGGGAGCAACGGAAGTCAAGCCGCCGCGCCTCGCGGATGCGATTGTCGAGATCACCGAAACCGGTTCCTCCCTTCGCGCCAACAAGCTTAAAATCATTGATACTCTCTGCACAAGCACCACGCGTTTCATCGCCAACAAAAAAGCGATGGAATGCCCGTTCAAGAAGAGAAAAATTGAACGCATCGCAATGCTTCTGAAGGCGGTGCTTCTGGCGGAAGGCAAAGTCGGGCTTCTGCTGAACATCCGCAAAGCCGATCTTCCGGGCGTTCTGACGAAACTCCCGGCGCTCAAGCGGCCGACCGTTTCCGAACTGACCGATTCCGAATGGGTTGCTCTGAACACGATCGTCGAGGAACACATTGTCCGGGATCTGATTCCGGAACTGAAGGAACTCGGTGCCAGCGGCATCGTGGAATATCCTCTCAACAAGCTCGTTGAGTAAGAAATGAAAAAGGACGGATTTTTTTCCGTCCTTTTTTTTGCCTTTTTCTGACTTTTTCTGAAAACCGCTGTCTAATGCCTTGACTTGTGAAAACGGCATACAGAAACAGAAAAGGAATTTCCGTATGAAAAAACTCTTTTTTTTAGCAGCAGCGATGGCTGTCCTGCTCCCGATGGGAGCGACAGGAGGTGAAATGAAATCGGGCAGGGATCTCTCCGGAAACACGTATCAGTTCGTCCAGAACGATCCGTTTGATTCGCGCATATACAAACTGCCGAACGGACTGACTCTTTTTCTGTCGCGGAATCCGCTGAAGCCCCGGGTTTCCGTGCTGACGATCGTCCGCGCCGGTTCCACGGATGAACCCGGCGAATCCACCGGCCTTGCCCACTACTTCGAACATATGATGTTCAAAGGAACCGGCCGGATGGGTACACTCGACTGGGAAAAGGAAAAACCGCTGCTGGAGAAAATTTCAGATCTGTTTGAACAGCGGAAACAGGAGAAGGATCCTGCGGTCAAGAAAAAACTTTATGCGGAGATTGACAAACTTTCCAGCCAGGCGGCAAAGTATGCGGCGGCGGGAGAGTTTTCGAAACTCGCCTCTTCGGTCGGAACCGGTGGACTCAATGCCGCAACCGGACTCGATTTCACGGTTTACATGGGAGAAGTTCCCGCAAACGAACTCGGCAAGTATCTGAAGCTGGATGCCGAACGGTTTTCCGGACCAGTCCTCCGCCTGTTCCATACCGAGCTGGAAACCGTATATGAAGAATTCAACCGGAGCCAGGACCGTGACTCTGCTGTTTCGTATGAGGCTCTCTGCCGGGCGATTTTGCCGACTCATCCGGCGGGACGCCCCATCATCGGGGAACCGGAACATCTGAAAAATCCGTCGATGAAGGATATCATGAAATTCTTCGACAAGTACTATGTTCCCGGCAATATGGCAATTGCCCTGGTCGGCGACATCGACTTTGAAAAGACATATCGTCTGGTTGCAGACACCTTCGGGAAAATTCCCGCCGGAACAGCTCCGGAACGGAAAATGCCGGTGGAGAAACCGCTGGAAAAAAACATTACTCTGGATGTGAGCGGTCCGGAAGCGGAACATGTCCGGATCGGATTCCGGATCGACCGCAGCAAACGGAACTCCGCGCTGCTGACTCTTGTTTCACGCCTGCTTCGCGATTCCGGCTACGGCATGATGGAACAGAATCTTCTTCGGACCCAGAAACTCCTGAGTGCAGGAGCCTATCCCCGCACCGGACGCGAATATATGCTCCTGCTGCTTGATGGCTCTCCCCGCGCAGGGCAGTCCCTTGACGAGGTCTCCTCCCTGCTTCTCGGAGAGATCGAAAAACTGCGCAAAGGTTCTTATGAGGACTGGCGCATTGGAGCGGTCGCGGAAAACTGCCGGGTTACGCTGTCGGAGATCCGTGAAGGGGACAATATGAATCTCGCCTGGGAATTTGCCGATCTTTTCGTCAATGGCGATTCCTACACGGATCTGCTGGATACTCCTGACCTGATCGCCGGTTTTACGAAAAAAGACGTTTCCGATTTCATAAATCGCTATTTCAAACATTATGTGCGTGTGAACAAGCGGACGGGCTCACCCGATACCAGAGTCAAGGTCGCCAAACCGAAGATCACGCCGATAGCTTTGAATTCGAAAAAGGAATCCGCGTACAGCCGGGAATTTCTTGCTCTTCCGCCATCGCCGCCCATTGTTCCGCAATATGTGAACATCGAAAAAGATATTTCGACTCTGGAGCTCCCGAATGGGATCACGGTGAAACGCATGAACCGCTATTCCGGATCAGGTCTTTTCCGTGCGGAACGGGTGATCGACATTTCCAAATACAATGATCCCAGACTCGAACTTGCGCTCGGATATCTGGACTATCTCGGAACAGACCGCTATACCGCTGAAACGCTGCGGCAGGAGTTCTATAAACTCGGAGTGAAATTCGAGTTTTCCATCGACAAATACCAGATGACGGCGGAGCTTTCCGGCCCGTCAAAGAACCTTGTCCGTTCGGTCGAGCTTCTGGAGCACTTCATCGCCAATGCCAGGCCGGATGAAAACGCCTATCGCATGTTTGTCGACGGCATCCTGAAAGACCGTGCCGACGCCAAGCTCAATCCCGGCGCCGTTTTCCAGAGAACGGCCTCCTATGCCTGGTACGGAAAACACAATCCGCAGACCGATCTTCTCAAAGAAGCGGAACTGAAAAAAACGAAGCCGGAAGAACTTCTGACTCTTCTCCGCTCGGTCTTTTCCACCTACAAAAACACATTTGCTTATGCCGGACCGGATTCCCTTGAAACCGTGGCGGATGCCGCGAAACACATCCGGCTGACCGGGCACAAAACGCCGCCCCGCGCGGTCAGGTACACCCCGAAGGAAGTGATAAAACCCAGAATCTACCTTGTCGATTTCGACACGGTGCAGATGCGGGTCGGCTTTACCTCGCGCGGACCGCTCTTTTCTCTGAACGCCATGCCTTATGGCGATCTTTTCAATGAATATTTTTGCTCCGGTCTTGATTCCATTGTGTTCCAGGAGATCCGCGAGGCCCGTGCGCTTGCCTATTCCGCGGGCGGATTCTATGAGCAGATTCAGGAAAAGGGACGCCATAACGTCATCTATATGGTCGCAGGAACCCAGAGCGACAAGCTCTTCGAAGTCATCGACACGATGGGGGCAATTCTCAGAAAAATGCCTCAGTACGAAGGCAAGTTCAACAGTTCCAAAGACGCTCTCCTGAAGCGTCTGGAAACGGAGCGTATCCTCGGGCTGGAACTGCTCAATTTCGAAAAGAAAATGAAACGCATGGGGACAACGCGCGACTGGCGGCCCGCAGAATTCAAAACGGTACAGAAAATGACTCTGCCGGAACTGGCGGAATTCTACAGGAAAAATCTTGCCCCTCTGAACTACGACATCCTGATCGTCGGCAAAACTTCGCTGATCGACCGGAAGAAACTTGCCCGGTACGGCGAGATCGTGGAGTTGAAACTGGAAGATATCTTCGGTTACTGATCCGCGGAACATTCCATCAGAGCCTTTGCGTGCAAGCGCAAAGGCGGTCGGAAGTTCAGAAAAAGAGAAGAACGCGAGGGGAGAAAAAGGGGCCCGCTTTTCAAAGCGGTTTTCGCTCCTCGCATAAAATAAAAAACAAAAACATTCCTTATTTCACAAGGCGATTACAGCGATTCCCGCAACCGTCAGGAAAAAAGAAAGCACCGCCGGAATCGAGGCTTTTTCCCTCAGAACCACAAGACTGTACAGGAAAAATCCGGCAATGCAGGTTCCCAGCACGACCGGATACGCAACCGATCCGATTCCGGCTCTGGCAAGCAGATCGAAACTGCGGTACATGAAAACACAGAGCGTCAGTCCATTGACCGCTGCCAGCGCGACGGCAAGCAGAAGAGTCTGCCGAAGCCATGACCGTTTTTCCGTTTCCGACTTGGAAACCGGAAGCCGGCCTCTGGCGAACAGCAGATACAGTCCGGCAACAACCGCGATCCCAATCTGCATGACCAGTCCTTTCTGCAAATTCGAAAAACGTTCAATTCCGGAGAGGTAGGAGGGGATATTCGCCGCCGTCTGTGTGATTCCCGCGGAAAACAGCGATGCCAGCGCCCAGAAAAACCATTTCCGGTTTCCCGGATTCTGCGTTTTCTCCGGATCCGTTTTCTGCGCGGCTCCCGCGAGGACGATTCCTCCGACAATCAGCGCCGCCCCCGCAAAACGGGGCGCTTCCGGAGGAACATGAAAAAACAGAATCCCCGCAAGAAATGGGAAAATCAGCGCGGAATTCGCCAGCGACCAGATGATTCCGTTGTGTCCGGTCTTCATCGCCTGCTGGATCAGCAGAAACGTGACGAAATTCCCGACACCCGCCAGAAGCATCAGCAGATTGATCGCTGCCGCATTTTCTCCGGAAAACACCATTCCGTTTCCGGGAATCAGCGGGAAAAGACCGATCAGCAAAAGCGCTCCGATTCCCTGAATGAGGACCATGCTCAGTTTCCGTTTTGCCGCGGCGCTGGTAATGATGCCGATTCCCATCAAAATCAGTCCCGAAAGAAGCCCGTACAGCAGTCCTTCGATCATTTTTTCGGTTCCCTGCGTTTGTGCGAGGAGCCGATAAAGAACAATCCGCCCAGCAGATTGAAGGCAATGATAATCATCGTAAAGGAGAGTGCGGTGGCAAGTGCCTGCTGCGGGTCCATTCCGGCAGACTGGAGGATGTTTTTGACAAAGAAATCACGCGCTCCGATTCCGGACGGCGTCATGGGCAGAAGCCCGGCAATGTTTCCCAGCGTGATTGCTTCCATGGAAACCCCTGCCGAAGTCCACTCCGGATCCACCCCGTGCGCCACAAGAAAACCGGCAAGCCCGAGTACCAGATTCACAAACACCATGCTGGCGACAATGCAGATGAAAATCTCTTTTTTGCACTCCTTGTAGGAGTCGATGGCATCGGCGACTTTCGAGAACATCCCGTGCGAGAAACGGTCGGCAAGCTCTTTCATCCGGCGGTAGAGCCGGATCCGTTCGAGTTTTCTGTGCTGAAACACCACAACCGATGCAAGAAGTCCGCAAACGCTTCCCGCGACAAGAAGCCAGATCAGTGCCGCAGTCACTCTGGATTCCATGTCCATGTAGCGCAGACAGAACGGCAGCATCAGCAGCGCCACCAGGAATATCCCGATCATGCCGGTGAAACGATCCATGAGAATTGTGAATGCGCCGTCAAATTTCTGCTCTTTCGGTACTTTGGCGGTCAGAAAGCCGATGCGCACCAGATCACCGCCGATCGCTCCGCCCGGAATCACCAGCGAAAAGAAAAACGACTGCATGGTCAGCGAGACCGCGTCGCGCAGAGAACATTCGATCTTCTGCACTTTCAACAGCAAATGCCATCTCCATGCATTGGCGAAAATGTGGAGGGCGTAAAGCGCGAATGCGGCAGAAAGCCACACCAGATGAATGGAGCGGAACGTCGAGGCAAGTCCTTCCGAATTGTTCCGGATCAGGAATGCAACAATCGCTCCGGCAACCAGCAGCTTGAGCAAAGGCGCCGTTATTTTTTTCAGCAGGTTCATCTCTTATGCCGATTCATTCTCTGCAGTTTTACTGTACAAATGGAAAATATACCTCTTCCGGGGGGAATTGCAATCCCGGAAAACGATAAAAAATACTGCGCGGAAAGCATTTGAATTTTCTTCTGCCGGAGATCCTGCAATCGGAAAACCATTTGGTCCTACTGCAGAATTTCACGGGAAAATGGAATGCCGCAGGAAATTCTCTATCCGGGAAAAGGGGGAAATACAGATTACTTTTTTTAAATCTTTTTTACGTTCTTCCCGGATTGCATTGGCTTTGACGGATTGCTAAATTACATCAGGTTTGAAACTCAGTGGGGACAGACCGGGGAGCTTCTGTTCCATTTAGTTTTCCTGCATGATTTTCTGTGCAAGATGCCCGGGCTTTTGATTGCCGAAGTGAATTTATGCAGAAAAGGGAACAAAATGGGAAATGACATGGTCTGAAATGGAAAATCATTTTTGAGCGAAGGGCAGAGCAAGAATGACCTTCCCGTTTTGTTTTTTCAAACGGCAGAGATGAAAAATATTCGGAACAGGAAGAACGGGAGGGAGTGCGTTTATGAAACACTATTCAAAAGAAGAACTGGAGCT
>CALXMJ010000210.1 GCA_944389445.1 uncultured Victivallales bacterium
TACATATCCAGTCCCAGAGCCATCTGCTTGAAGTTGCCCAGACAGGTGACGCTCCTCGCCTTCTCCCGCGCCGCATTCAGCGCCGGAAGAAGAAGACCTGCAAGGATGGCGATGATCGCTATTACAACAAGGAGTTCTATCAAAGTAAATATCCTCTTTCCCTTTCTCATTCTTTTTCCCCTTTTCTGTTTCATTGTCATTTCCTCCCTGCCCTGTATTATAATCGAAAATCCCTTCCGCGCCAAGAGATAAAATCAAGAAAAAAACTTTTTTCTCTCTTGATTTTTATGATTATTAACTTATTGTACCCATACAACATGAACCAGCTGAATAAGAATCATAATAATCAATTCTAAAATGGACCTTTCCTCTCTTCCTTCCCTTTCCCGGCACAGCACAGAAGCGCTCCATCGGCAGATTTATCAGATCCTCCTGGAACAGATTCTCGCGGGGAAATGTGCGCCCGAGGAAAAACTTCCCGGAATGAACCTGCTGGCCGAGACCTTCCACGTCAGCACCATTACCATTTCGCAGGCTCTGGATCAGCTCATTCACGACGGATACTGCTTCCGGAGACCCAAAAAGGGAACTTTTGTCGCTTCCTCCAATCGGCGGACGAATTCTCCGGAGGCCGGAACCATCCTTCTTTTCTCCTCCCATCATGATTCCGAAATCAATCTGGTGGACACCCCGTTCTACACCGGTCTGCGGCGAAGCGCGGAGCAGACCCCGCAGACCAATCTGCTGATCATCGCGGGAAAACATGCTCCGGATCAGCTGGCCGTTCAGCTGAAAGAGCGGGAACGGATTCTCGGCGTGATTCTGATCGCGGTCGAAAACCTTTCGTTCGCGCTGAAACTGGCGCGAAGCTATCCGACACTTCCGTTTGTCCTGCTGAATTACCAGTTCGCCGGATTCGAACAGCTGGCTCCCTCCAATCTGCGCGGAGTCTTCAACGACGAATTCTGCGGAGGCTACATGGCGGCCTCCAGACTCTTCGCAGACGGGGCAAAAAATATCGGAATCCTGCAATACCAGGTGGATGACGAAAATTACCATCTCCGTGTCAGGGGTGCGCGGCAGGCTCATGCCGATCATGGAATTCCCTTCCGGGATTCCCAGCTTCTCAGCGTCAACGCTAAAATTCAGCCGGAGGAGCGGGGATACAACGGCATGGCGGAACTGATCGCACGCAATCCGCATCTGGACGCGGTCTTCTGCGTCAACGACATTCTCGCCTCCGGCGCCATGCGCTATCTGACGCTGACCCGCAATATCCGGAACATCCGCATCATCGGATTCGACAATCACATTCCGGAGCTCCACATCGCCAATCACTTCCCCACTGTGGCGATTCATTCTTCCGCAATGTCATCCGCGGCCATCCGCATGATCCGCAATCCCGGCGAATATCCCTGCAGGCAGCTTCTGATCGCTCCCCGGATCGTTTATGGATAACATCGGATTTTACCGTCTCAACATGTTGTACTGAAACGAGTTGGAGCCCGTCCCCGCATTCGTTTGTAGAAATGGCTCAGAGAGTAAATATCGGGAAAGCGTGTCGCTCTGGCGATTTCTCCGATGCTCAGAGCCGAGTATTTCAGATAATCCTCGATCAGATCCAGAAGCAGGGTGTCGAGATACTTTTTGACCGAGCTTCCCGCGTTCCGCTCCGGCACGTTCCGGGATTCACAGACGAAACGGTATTTCAACTGGGATACACTCATTTTCAGCTCTTCCGCCGCCAGAGAGACATTCACCTCGCGTCCCCGTGCATGCACCAGATCGTACAATCGGGAGAACAGCGGAGATTCCCGGACATCACACGGTTCGCCATCCATTGTGAAATGCAGAATGTTCATCAGCAGATATTCCAGAAAAAGATTCCGCTGACGAACCGGAAAACTTCCGGAAAAAATCCGGATCAGATTCTCCGCGCTCCAGGCGAAAAACACCTGGGAGACCGAATAACGATGAATCTCCCGCCCCGGCGTTTCCGCCTCCCAGATGACCTTGAGAGAATAACTTTCTGTCCCCTTCCCCGAACGGAGACAGAGGTGCGGCGTCAGCGGAGGAATCAGCACAAAGACTCCCGGAGGCACCTCCCCGCACTCTCCGCTCCGGTCACAGAGCCGGATTGACGACTTGCCGGCAATATACTCCATCTGCCAGTACGGATGGGCGTGCAGACGATCGACAAGCGCCTGATTCACATCGTGGGAACAAAATTTTAAAACCGGTTTTTTCATGAAAATCCCAAAACTCCCGCTCTTTCCGATAGCATACCTCTGGTTGCGGGAAATTCAAGAAAAAAGATACCAATTTGAACAGGAAAAACCTTGATTGTTCCGTTTTTCTTCTACCGGGATCCCCGAAAGAGCAAAGAAAGAAAAAGATTCCGTTTTCTCCAAAATAACAAAAGGATTCTCTGTTTCAGCATTGATTTTTCCCATTTTCGGGCAACATTACAGAAAAAACCGGAAACAGGGAGAATCACTCTTATGGAAAAATACGATCGCTACATGGCTGTCAAAGCGGAAGAGGAAAGAGATGGAGAACAGTATCTCGGAGCGGACGATCCGCATTTCCATCTGGAAGGGTTTGCCTTCCGCTCCGCCGGAGAACCGTTTTACCGAATGAAGATTTCGGAAAAGCTGCCGCCCGGAGTTCAAACCTATGCGCGCCAGTCCAGCGGCGGA
>CALXMJ010000211.1 GCA_944389445.1 uncultured Victivallales bacterium
TCCCGCCATCCGGCGCAGGTCCGTAATCTAACATGCTTCTCGGGTTTGTCAAGATCAAAAAACTGTTTTTTTTGAATACACATCCTCCGTAAGCTCTCCGCATCCACGCATTTCAGGAAGAATTTTCGGCACTGATAAACATTGCAGACGCCGGACCTCTGCTCTCAAATCGAAAAAGCTCGCGGCCCGCGACAGAAACAACGCTCACACCGAATCTCTTTGAACAGTATAATTTTTTGAATCACTGCATCCGAAAGGGAGATTTCCCCTCTGGAATCCATTCTGTTTTTACACCATCCGCAGTAATGAACAGCGTTCTCACATCAGGCCCAAGGTCCTTTGCAAAATCCTGACCGTTAACGAATAACGAAGTGGAAAGAGCATCAGAATCAACCCCGCGCGGAGTAATCACCGTTGCCGAAAGCACCCCTTCCACCGGACGCCCGCTCACAGGATTGATGATATGCGTATATTGTCTGCCGCCAATGGTGATGTAGCGCTCATAACTGCCGCTCGTTGCAACACACTCATCCAGGACGCTGACCAGTGCACAAATGCCGTCGGAATTTTTCGGATCCCGCACTGCAATGGTATAGGATTCTTTGCCCGGAGGAGGCTCAGGCAAACACCGCATGTTTCCTCCGAGATCAATAATCCCGATCCGAACAGAAGTGTATTTCAACACAGCCTCCGCAGCCTTGTCAACAGCCCACCCCTTCGCGATCCCGCCAAGATCAATCGAAACCCCCGGAATCCTGAAAGAAACACTATGATCGGCATCGTTAAAAACGACCTTGTCAAAACCGCAGATTTTTTTCGCCTGGACAATCTCACTCTCTTCAGGAAGAGTTTTCCGCTTTCGATGAAATCCCCAGACTTTCATCAGCGGACGAATCGTCGGATCGAACGCGCCTCTGGAAATCCGATGGAATTTCCGTGTTTCCTGCAGGATCTCCCATAACGCGGCGGAACAGACAAACGGTTTTCCCGCCGCCTCGGCATTGAGTTTCGATAATTCGCTTTCCGGATCGAAATAATTGCAGAGAAGAGCCACCTTTTCCATCTCCGCACGAGCCAGCCGAAACGCCTGTTCGATCTCCTCTTCGCTCGTATCCGTAAAACTCAAAGACGCCTGGGTGCTCATAATGGGAAATACCACGGCACTCTGATACAATTTCTTTTCGGAATGGTCAAAATAGCGGATTCCTGCCGTGATAATGCAGAAAACTGCAATCCAGAGTACCGCAACCCAAACACGTTTCATTTCGATCTGCTCCGTTTCTCATGGAGTGGCAAGGCTGGAACACCTCCCTCCCGCGATTATTTTGCTCTCGGATGGAACTTTCTGTGAACAGCAAGAAGCTGGCGCTGATCCACATGAGTGTAAATTTGTGTTGTCGCAATATCCGCATGTCCCAGCATCTCCTGAATCACCCTCAAATCGGCTCCATTTTCCAGCAGATGACTTGCGAAGGAATGCCTCAAGGTGTGCGGATGAATATTTTTCCGGATCCCCGCAAGACGCGCGGTCTCCTTGATGATTGCCCAGATTCGCTCCCTGTCGAGAACCTTGCCGCGATTGGAAAGAAACAAGGTGGACTCATCCGGAGTTTTCAGGAGATAAGGCCGCGACTTTGTCAGATACCGTCTCAACGCCTGAACGGCAAGGTGCCCGATCGGCACGATCCGCTCCTTCGAGCCTTTCCCGAACACCCGGATCACACCGTCATCAAAATTGATGGAGGAAACCTTCAGCGACGCCGCTTCCGATACGCGGAGTCCGCATGCATACATAACCTCCAGAATCGCACGGTTCCGGATCGCAAGAAAATCTTTCGCATTGACGGCGTAGACATTCATCAGAGCCTCCACCTCTTTCGACGAAATGAATTCAGGAAGAATCCGCCAGAGTTTCGGAGAATCCATTACGGTCGTCACATTTTCCGGAATCAGTTTTTCCTGAAAGAGATATTTGAAAAAGACCTTGATCGCCACCAGCCTCCTGGCCAGGCTTGCCGGCTCCATTCCGGAATCCTTATGTTCCCCGAGGAATTCAATGATGTCATCTCTGGTAACTTCGGAAAAACTTTTTTTCCCGATCCGGAGCAGATACGAGATGAAATCGGAAAGATCCGTTCTGTACGCCGCCACGGAATTCCGGCTCAGACCCCGTTCAATGGCGATATAACCGCAAAAGTGTTCAAGGACTCTATGCATTTCTTTTCTCTCCAGTTCTTACAGGAAATTAATATGACATGAATTCCGCTTTTCGTCAATTCCCGGAAAAGAATTTTTCCGAAAAACCGTTTCCGGCAGAACACGTCCAGTCCCATGCGGCGTCTTTTCACAGGCAATCGGATTTCTCCGGGATCTCCGTTCCTTCTTTTTTGAAGGAGATTCCTGTTTCAAACTTTAAATCCCTGTTTTCATGAGTTATATTATGCAAAATACACTCAATCGGAATTGACAATCGGGAAATGCAACCATGAAATTCTCAAGCATCGGAGTAAAACTGCTGTTTTTTTCTGTCTCTGTTCTGTTTCTTCTTTTCTGTACCGCCTGCGGGATCGACTATCGCCTCAACGCGGTGGAAAGAGCCCGTGCCTATGCATTGAAAAACACAAAGGATCTTTCTGAAACCGATCGGAATTTCATCCGCTACAATGATCCGCAGATCATGTCAAATCTTATTTTCGCCGGCACCGTTCCGGCAAAAGACGATCTCGGCACAGGTCCAAACCGGTTCGATACCTATGAGGTCCAATACAATCCGAACTATGATTACATGCATACTGCGTTTGTCTGGAATCTGCCCAAAGCCGGATTCTCCGTTCTTGTCGACGGCGCGGGAGAACGCGATCTCCGCGGATGGGACCCCGACTGCATTATTTACAAAAAGTTCATTCCGGAAAACACCGCCCTTTCCGCCGCCCACATCCAGGCGGTGACTTTCCTTGTGAATTTCATCCCCGAACTGGATTTCGCCGATATCAACCGCGTCCGGTTCAGTGAACCGCAGGTTCTCCCCACCAGTTTCCTTCTGGACAATCCCGCGGAACAGACCAGGGAAAAACAGATGGAAAAATGGATGGGATATATCCGCACGGGAACCGGACTCGAAAAGAAACCTGCTCAGATTTCCCTGGTGTGGACAAGTCCAGTCAATGGAGATAAGATCATTGTCTGCGGAACCGCCCCTGCTGAAAACCTGATCGGCTGGACTCCTAAAAAGGCTTTCCTCCTCAAACCCGGGGAATTGGATGCGGCAACCGTGAAAAAACGCAAAGTGGAAATCAAAGACCCCAAAAATGAAAAAGGGGAACAGATCATCACGCCGGAAGTGAATCCGCACAAAACAATTGAAATGAAAGTCCCGGATCACCCTAAATTCAAAGGCTGAAACAACATGGCACCTCAAATCGGATTTTAGCCGGATTCCCCATACTCAAGCGGACCGCCGACGTATCCGGAAAACAGAGGAACCGCAAATCATGCCGAAGCGATTCAGGACCGCATACATTGAAGTGACAAATGTCTGCAACAAACACTGTTCCTTCTGCAAAGGCACCACACGTCCGCCGGAATTCATGGATCCGGATCTGTTTGCCAAAGCCGCGGAAGAAAGCGCACCGATTGCAGAAAAAGCCTGTCTGCATATTCTGGGCGAAGCTTTACTCCACCCGGACCTGGAAACAATCGTGAAAACGGCAAACCGTTTTTCCCTGCCGCTCGTACTGACAACCAACGGAACTCTTTTTACAGCATCCAGCGCGGAACTTCTTCTGACACAACCTTTCCGGCAGCTGAATGTATCGCTGCATTCAGGAGTATCGCCGGACGAACTTGAAACCATTCTCTCCTTTGCGGAAAGAACCAGAAAGTTCAATCCGGAAATGTACTTGAATCTCCGGCTCTGGGATGTCTGCTCCCGGAATCCGGAGTATTTACAGGCGATCGCCTCCCGCTTCGGGAGAGACATCACTCCACCGGACTGCGCAAAAAAACGCTTCGTCTCTCTCGGACCCCGTTTCCGCCTTCATTTCGACCGATCGTTCCACTGGCCGGACCTGGCGGATCCGATCCGGCCGGCAGAGGGATTCTGCCGCGGAGGAATCGACCAGTATGGCATTCTATGCAGCGGAGACGTCACTGCCTGCTGTCTTGATACAGACGGGCGGATGAATTTCGGCAATATCCGGAATCAATCCCTGCACTCGATTTTGTTTTCACGCAGATTCGAACAGATGCGCAATGCATTTCACCGCGGAATCGTGACAGAAGAATTGTGCCGCCACTGCACTTACCGGGATCGCTTCCGGCAGAATGTGTGACGGCACATTTCCGTTCTGAAAAGAGCGTTTCCGTTCCGGAACCGTTATTCCGTCAGCAGCAAGTCTCCGTATTTCGAAGGATCCTTCGCATTGATCCCGTCGAAGAAGAGGAATGAGGTCCGTTTGCCGGAAAACGGAACGGAAGCGAGATCCTTATCGTTCACGACCAGAGAGAAACTCAGGCGTTTTCCTGCAAAAGCCTTTGTTTTCAGCGCACTCCAGGGGATGGCAATCTGATAGACGGCATTTCCGCGCACGCCCAGCTTGCGAATGATTCCCCGCCAGCCGGCGACCTCTCCGGATGGAGCGGGAAAACGTCTGGAGAGGACAAACTCTTTTTCTCCGTCCGGCAGGAACATCTCATACTCGTATTTCGGAGCGGAATTGCTTAATATGCCCTCCGGCTGGAATGCGAATTCAATGGAATCCCCCATAAATCCGTTCTTCCGCCCTTTCTGCGGAAGGAAAACATCATCCCCGGTCTCCACGCCCAGATAGAGGGCATCCGCATCCCACATCAGGCGGAAATCAGCTTGAAGGTCCTCCGGTCCGCGGTATTTTTCCTCTCCGGCGCCCTCCTCGGCTCTCTCCTCCGGACGAAGCCCCATCCGGACAGTTTCCGCCCGCTCCCAGCCTTTCCAGCTCCCGTCCAAAGCGGGAGGAGCGGAGGCTCTTACGGCGCAGAGCGGCAAAAAAGTCCCCGTTCCCGTATAGACGGTCCCGTCATTTCCCTTGAAAACCGCTTTCCATGTATGCCGGAGATTTTTCTCCAGCTTCCCGGGAAGCGGAAAATGGTACGTCCGGCTTCCGCCTTTTCCGACTTCCACCGGAATTTCGCGTCCGGCGGCATTCAATTTTCCGGCAAGGACATCTCCGGTATTGTTCCGTATGAGCACTCCGAGTTCCGGCTTTTCAATGCGTCTGGTCCCGTTGAATACGGAGATCCGGATGCGGTCACTGATTCTGACAGCGCCTCCGCCCGACAGGAAAACAGGACGGCCATCCAGTTCCAGAGCAACGATTCCCTTTTCCGCTTTTTTCCGGACGCTGTTTCCCATGATGTCGGTCAGGACCAGGGAACCGGATGGAACCTCCAGATTCAGAGAACCTTTTCCGGCATCCGTCCAGCAGATAAAAGCCGGACCATCCGAACGCTTCCACTCAAACAGATTGATTCCTCCCGCGGACCGATCCCCCGTGAAAAGTGCATCCGCCAGAAAATCCGCCATGACGGCATGGGCGACAAACTGGGGACGGGGCTGGAGATCCGGCGTCATCATCATGATATCCTGCTTTGTGGACGGGGCGAATCCCCACATGGTGACACTCTTCAGACGGGGCCCCAGCTTGGCGAGCATGGAAATCCAGGTCTGCACCATTCGTTCCGCTCCCAGAATTTCTCCGTACCGCCGGGCACTTCCCTCGAAGGGGGAGCGCTGATTCGCCTGCTCTTCGCTCCAGATCGTTTTCTTCGCATCGCCATGCGCATCGAATACGGCAAGCATGTTCCGGCCGACCATGAGCTGTCCCATATAGGCGTTGAAAAAAGCGCCGTCGAACTTACCGCTCCCAGGAGACTTGTATAGCCGCTTTATCGTATTAGCCTCAAAATCCGTGGCGATGTTGCCTACGCAGACAAGAGCATCCGGAGAGACGGATTTGATGCCGTCGTAAATACACGCCATGATTGTATCGTATTCCTGGTCGGTCAGACGGCTTTTTCCGCCGCCGCGATAGGGGGATTTGCTGTTCGCCTGTTCAATGCCATGGTTGCCGAACGCGCAGACACGTCCGCCGAAAATGCGTCCATAGTTCTGCCCGATCTGGAAATTCGCCTTTCTGTCCACCTGACGCGGAGGATCTCCTTTCGGCCAGATTCCATTGATGTTCAAAATGGTTTCCATCCCGAACTTCCGATTGTAATCGACCATTTTGCGGAACATTGCCGTTTCCTGTTCGAACACCTTCGGGTCAACCGCCTTCTCCGAAACATAACAGCGGACCCAGACTTTTCCGAAACCCGCAATCCGGGCGCAGGTCATCAGTTCATCCAGAAACGGATTGTTCTCCACGGAGGACTCAAAAGCGAAGGTCGTCACGGAAAACGGATTTTCGACCGTGCGAGTCCGATTCAGCGGAGGCAGCACCGCATAGCGGCCGGAGAAACGGCCGACTTCGGCTGCGCCTTCCATAACGGTGCAGTCTAGATAAAACGCCCCGTTCGCACCAGTTGCGGGAAACTCCAGTTCCACCGTTTTCAAAGAACTGCCGGAAATGGAAAATTCCGGAGACACCACCTTCGGAGAAGCCGCGCCGAACGCATCATAACGAACCGTTTCGATCCGGAGTTTCCGGTCCTCACCCAGCAGATTCCAGAGAAGAAAATTCAACTTGACCGGCCGCCGGGAGGCATCGCGATACAAATTTCCCGGCACATTCCTCCCCACATTCCCGATGACGGACTGGTACGCCGGCGCTTCGGCCGGAGACGGCAGATACGGTGGTTTGATCTTATCATGCGCTTCCCGGAACCATTTCCAGTAGAGCTCCGGATTATGAATCACGTTCGGAATCCGCTTCGAGCCAGCAGGAGACTCCCAGACAGCAAGATTGTCCGCATACATCATCCCCCATCCGCCGTACTGGGCATTGAGTTCCTGTCCAAAACGGAGACGCATGGAAACCGCTCCGGCGGGAGCAATGGAAGGAACGGTTGCCCAGTAACTCCAGACCCCGGCTTCCGCCTCCATCGCCGCACGGATATGATTGACGGCATTGACTTTTCGTCCGTTCCGGTCATAATACTCAATATGAAGAGGCCCGTACCAGGCGCCCGTAATACGCGCCCCCGGCTTGATCCATCCTCCGGCGAGATAGGCCTTTCCCGGTTCACAGGGCATCGGATCGGAAAGCCAGAAACCGGAAACCGGATTCCTTCCGTACCACTGGTTTTTCGGACTGAGCGGCGGATCAATGGAGAGATTCATCAGAGAATGGTTTCCCGCATATTTTTCATCGCCGCTCCAGACTCCGCGACCGCGGCCGACGCTGAATTCGGGCCGTCCGTTGTCATACAGACGCCGGAGTTCTTCCGCGCTCCAGTCTTTCTCCGACTTGCCGTGATAAGTCCAATGCGCAACCTTCCCCTGCGCCCCCTGTTCCGCATCGCCGTTGCGAAGCAGATTCTTTGCATAAACCACATTCTTCGAAGGACGCGGATCCCGTTTAATCCGAACCGTGTTTTTTTTTTCAGCCGGACGGAACTGCAATTCCAGATCATCGAAGTACGCAGTTCCTCCGCAATACTGAAGACCAGCCGTCAAACGTGCGAAGAAGGCGTTTTCCGGAGGACGCACGAACGGAGTGGCAATCCGTTTCCACTCGGAATTGGCGGGCACCGCTTCGGAAGTTGCGGCGGACCCGGTCTCATTGCCGAATCTGTCAAGGAACCGGATCTGAAGCGCGCCGCCTCCGATGAACCCGTTCGGATTGAGTTTTCCCCCCTTTGCCATTCCGGAGAAACAGTATTGCCGGTCCCCTCGGACCGGAATAAGCGTGCTCCATCCGGAAAGGTTTCCATCGGGAGCGTCCGAAACGGAAACCGCTTTTTTCCCGCTCCGCACCGGATCATTCACCCAGGAACATGCCGCGGCACCGAACGGTTCCCATTTTTCCGGATGTTCCTTTCCATCTTCAAACCCGCCGTTTGCCAGGGTTTCATCCACGGGAAGAAGACTGACGTTGTCAATCCAGATCCGGACCGGATTCCCCGGATACTTGTTGACCAGCTGAAACCGGACCTGTCCCGTCAGGTTTCCGGGAAGATCCGGGATTGTGATCCGTTGTTTCTGAAGACTCCAGTCTGGTGAATCAATGGTTGTCATAATCCGGAACGCCTTCTGGAATTTTTTATCCCGGTCGACAAAAAAATCCATAATCAGCGCCGCATACTGTTTCCGGTCCAGACTCTCCCCTTTCAATCCTTCCGCACGGAAGGATAAACGAAGCTCATATGACTTCCCGCAAATAACGGGAAGTTTGGGGCCGGTCACCAGGGCATAGACATCCGACGCGTTCTTATCTCCCTCCATCAGCAGAACTCTGTTTCCGTTCAGAGTCACAATGGAGCATCTGCTGTTTTTCTGACGGAGGAAGGAGCCGTCCGCCGGAAGCTTTCCATCCTGCCACTGTTCCGCAAAGCGCTCTCCGCGCTCGAATCCGGGATTCGGGATCATTTCGGCAAAAAGTGCCGATGAGGTGAGAGTGAGAAATAAAAGAAGTGCTGTCTGTTTCATATTTCCACCATTTTAATTGTCATTGTTCGGATAATCATAGTCAAAAAAAGGATCATTCGGGTGCTGCGCCTCATAATCCAGGGAGGCCAGATTCTGAGGAGCGGCATGGCCGTCGCCCATCAGATAGTTTCCCCATCCGGAGTGACGCTCCAGAGTTTTGATTCTGGTTGCATGTCCTTCTTCCGAACCGGAACCGAAACTGGAATTTCCACCTGCGCCGGGCGCCAGACGGTAAGCGGTATCCCCTTCCGAATTCGGCAGGGAATCTCCTGTCCACATCATGGACGATGGATGGCGGAATTTGGAAATTTTTCTGGGGTCGAGTCCCCCGAATTTATCATAGGAGGCAAAAGAAAGCCTTACCGGATCAAAAATCGCATTAATCCCATAATTCACCAGATAGGAGCCGTTGCTTGATGCAGTAGAATCTCCCGGACAGCGCAGGATTTTATATCTGCCGGGAGAGCTCTTCGGGGAATATTGAACAGTATTCCACTCATTCAGACTCATTCCGGAGGTCATTCCCGCGTAAAATGCGACACATCCGTACCAGCGGAGAGAGGAATCCAGCATTGCACCCGGCCACACGTCGTCGAAATCCGAAATGTATCCGAACATTGCGACATACTGCTGTTTCACATTGGACGTGCAGCTCGCGGAATGCGCTTTCTTCCGGGCGGACTGAAGCGCCGGCAGAAGCAGCGCGGCAAGGATCGCAATGATCGCAACTACAATGAGCAGCTCCAGCAGTGTAAAAACATTCCGTTTTCTCATATTCTTTCTTCCTTTCCTCTATTGTTTTCTTATCCGGCCCGAACTCGGGAATACGGAACTTCTCCGGGAAGTCCGCGGGAACCGATCATCCATTTCAGATCCGGATAATTATGCTGTTTGAGACTGTCTCCCCACGGGAAGAAGGGCAGATCGGCAGCCACCTCTCCGCGCATGAACGGCAGTTCCGCAACATCAAGCTGATTTGTTTCGAATATCGGCCAGGACTCCGTCCGGCCGTCAACGGCATGAGTCTGCATCCCGAAATGCAGCGGAGTATAGCAGACTTCAAACTGCACATCCTTCCGTTTATAACGCAGAAAACGATGCGACGCAAGCGTATAATCCAGTACCAGCGCATCCGATTTTTCCCGGTGGAACGCCTCCAGCGATTCATACTTCGAACGGGAATCAATCGTAAATACAAAGCCGTTCTGGATATATTCGAGCTCCTCCGCGGAAAATGCACGTTCCGGTCCCTCATAATTAATCAGTTCCAGGGCCTCGTAATGATTCATTTTCCGGAATCGAACCGCGACTTTCCGTTGCAGCGCGGTTGGCAGGAGGGGCTGAATATGAAGGAAAACTTCCCCGGTCTCAATGGAAACGGGAAGGACCTCCGCGGATTCCCCGCAGGCTCCGGGCTGCACGGGATTCCTCCCGATCACACTCGCCGAAATTCGTCCGTAATGTGCAGAGAAAAGAACGTCCAGTTTCAAAATACCGACCTTTTTCTCCTTCAGGACTTCAATCGCCGGAATGGTCAGAAGCATTGCAGTATTGTTTTTCTGAACCGCATACGCGTGCGCGAGGCTCTTGACAAACTGTTCGTTCCGGAACATTCCGTCGGCGGACTGCTCCATGATTCCCGCGGAGAACGGGGAATCGGCATAACGATAGAAAACCGTTGCGGCATCGCGGAAAGAGCGCACCTCCGGAGTGCGGCGATAAGTCGCATAAAGCTGAAGCGTGGAGTCTCCGGAACAAAGCGGAATATTCACCGTCCCCAGAGAAAAATCCTCCTCCATATAGGAGCATGTGTGATATTCTCCGCACTCTCCCCGGGTGGAAGACATGCATTCGGAACGACCGCGTGTCAAAGCCGGATACTTCCGCCGTTCGATCAGAGATGCCAGCTCCTCCGGCAAATGAAATTCGTTGTCCATCAGATCGCAGTATTCCGCAACGGACTGCATGTAATTTCCCTGAAAATGCACCACTTCGGTTCCATCCGGCTCGAAATAACTTTTCAGCAGATCACGTCCGGTCAGTTCCGGTCCGAACACCAGCCAGAGAAGAGCTTGAAGCGAGTGGTTGTGCCCGGCGGAGTCGATTGCATACGCCCGGCATTGCGGCCCCCCGGAATGCTTTGTGCCGGGATGCCAATGGAGAAGCAGTTCCGCCCAGATCCGGATTTCGCATTGTTCCGCCAGCTTCCGCACCGCGGCGTCCCGGGCATGCGCGGCAATCTTCGCCAGATTGGAAAGCGTAATCGCCGAATAGGTCGACGAATTGAATTCGCTTTCCCATGCGGACCGCGAAAGAAGTCTCCGGAACTCGTTCAGATTCCAGACGCCATGCCGGAACGCCGACTCGTTCCCGCATTTTTCACCGCCCAGGATCAGGGCTTTTGTCGACATCATGGGCATGTTGTCATTGCATCCGTGAAACTTCAGGTCGGACTGGGCAGAACCTTCATAGGTCCGGAACACCTGTTCCGTATGCCAGAGCATCACTTCGCGCGCCGCCGGCGTCAGCAGAGGGTCATATTCCGCCAGCAGTCCGGCAAACAGATTCGACTGAAACACATTATAACATTTTCCGCCGTACCGGGGATCGTTGTAACGCTCCGTCATCCGGTTTGCAAGCGCAATATCCTCTTCCGAACCATGAAACAAGGCAGGCAGAATCCATACGGGTTCGCGCATCGGCGGATTGAACTGCGGGATCCTTCCGGAACCATCCGGATTCACCACGGCGGCCAATCCTTTCCGCGCCGCTTCGAAAAATGCGTCTCTGCGTGCAAAAATTTCTTTTTCTTTCACATATGCCATTCCATAACCTCTGCATATTTTCTATATTTTCATTATACAACATTCTTTGGTTTTTGTCAATACCCCAAAGCCATCTTTTTTCAAATAAATATTAACTTATTTCAAATAATAAATATTTATTAAATATCTATTATTCTCTTGATATTCTGCCGGAGAAATGCTATATTCTGCTTCATTATGAAAGAACTGAATGAAAATACACTGAAAAACTATAAAAGCGGTCCTCTGTATGCGAGAGTCCGCGACCTGCTGATTGATTATATCGCGGAACTGCCTCCGGAAGAGGAGTATCTCCCCTATGAATATGAAATGGAACATCTGCTGAAGGTGAGCCGCCAGAGCATCCGCCATGCCCTTCAGGAGCTTCGTTCCGCGGGAATGCTGGAAACGGTCCGCAACCGCGGCAGCCGTATTCTGCTCCGGAGAATGCCAAATGTTTCTGTAACGGAAAACTGTCTGAACAAACAGGTTGTGGCTCAGCTTTTCGTAAGCGATCAGGAGGACGAAGCCCGTACGGAATACTGGTCATGGAATCTGGCCTCCGAAATTGAAAAACGGTTGAACGCCCGCAATGCGACTCTGGAACTCTTCAATATGCGTTCTGCCCAGTACCGGGAAAATCCAGAGGAAGTCCTTGCCCGTCTAAAGAGCCGAAAAGTGCGGGTGGCAATCGTTCAATTTCACAAACGGCTCACTCCCTTTGACTGGCCAGCCCGTCTGCAGGCCGCCGGAATCAAACCCATTCTGGTATTTTTGAGTTCGGAAGATTTCCGGCGGAATTTCTGTATCTGCTCTCCCGGAGTGGACACCATCACCGTAAACCACGAGGAGGCGCTTCTTCATAAATTGGAGTCCAGTTACCGAAACGCCGGAAAACTCTACTACATCGTCCATCCGGCGGATCTGGACTGGGCAAAAAGCCGGATCGACGTTCTCTGTTATTTCGCGAAAATTTATTCCATCCCGATGAAGTGTCTCACAGAAGGCAAGGAACGCAAAATTGATACGGGACAGGTGCGAAAGCAAACCGGATATAAAATATTGAAAAAATATGCCGGACTTATTCCTCCGGAAGAACATTCCGTTTTCTTTGCCGCCAATGACGATTACGCGATCGGAATTCTGGATGCCATCCGGGAACTTCATCTGCAGGACCGGAAGATTCAGCTCATCGGCTATGACAACTTTCTCCAGAACCGCAGTACCGGAATCAGCACCTTCGACTACAACGTAAGCTCCATGGCGGACGCCGCCCTCGAATTGCTTGAAACCGCCTTCCGCCATCCGGAAGAGAGCCGCAGACATTCCACAGGCAAGTTCATCCGCCCGACTTACATCCGTCGTCAAACAGCAGAGTAATCGCAGCATCCACCGGTTCCCCGGCAGGCGTGCTTCTCCCCTGACTTTCCCGGGGAAAAGACTACCTAAGGAAGGTATTGACGGATCAGGAGTTCAGCTTTGCGGGCGGTGGAATTCGGCATTGAAAACGCAGTGTCCGGAAGTTCCTTTTTCAATCCGGTCGAGAAGCAGTTCCGCGGCAGAGTTGCCAACCAGTTCCGGATTGATCTCCGTATAAGCAATCCGGTCAAGATGAATTGCGGGCTGGCCGAATGTAGCGATCTTCACCTGTTCCGGAACACGAATTTCCATGACGGACAAAAGATTGACCAGTTCGGCGGCATTGTTCGCGCTGTAACAGAGAACGCCGTCGGCATGGCTGTCCCGTACGAATTTCGCGGCATCCTCGGGCTGAACGCCGTTCGGCAGTTCCAGCGGCTCCAGGCCATACTGCCCGCAGATCTCCCGATAACCTTCCAGACGAGTCCGGAGACTGATGTGAGTCGTATGGTTGAAAAAACCGAAATGTCCACTGTAAATGATCTTTCTGCATCCGGCTCCGATCAGATATTCCATGTTTTTCCGGACGCTTTCCGCGTTATCGTAAGCAATCCAGCATTCGTCGTCCTCCAGACGGTCATTGACGACAACAAACGGAATTCCCGACTCCCGGACCTGCTGAAGCAGGGACTTGTTTTCCCCTGTAATCATGATGATTCCGTCCGTCTGCATCGGGGCAAAACGCATCTTGCTGTAATTGCCGAACACCGCATTGACCATATACCCTTTTTTATTCAGAACTTCCGTACAGGAATCCAGGATCATGGAATAACTGCCGACCCAGCTGAAATGGAAACCGAAAACCTGAACGCTCATGGTCCGGTTCGAGCGCAGATGCTTTGCCGCGGCATTGGGGACGTAGTTCATTTCCCGTGCAGTGTCGAGAATAAGCCGCCGGACGTTCTCCTTCACGGAAAATCCTTCCGAAAATCCGGAAAGCACACGGCTCACAGTTGAGGCGCGGACGCCGCAGGCCTCCGCAACATCCGCCAGTCTTACTTTTTTTACTCCCTGATGATTCTGCATCGCCGCACCTGTATAAAATGAGTATTTCCGTTTTTCTGTAATTTGCCTTCTTTTTTCAAAAAAACAAGTTCTGATTGTTATCGCAGTTCCTGAAGAGTCAGTTTCATATCCCGGAATTCAACCGTACCGGCGATTCCGAAGTTGGCGGGTTCAAAATTGAGTCCGCGTGCACCTTCAGGAATTTCATACACGCGGGAGCAGTTCCGCCATTCCTTCGTTCCGGACATGCGGAAAATATCCGGCCAGGGTCCGACCGCTTTCGAACCCTGATAGAAACGGAGTCCAAGGCGGGCATCCTTCCAGTCCGCGTCGCCGTTCCGGATGCCGTCCGCGCGCATTTTCATTTCCAGTTTCAGAGATTTCCAGGATGGGTCGATCGGAATATGGAGAATCCGGTTGCCGCTGCCGTCGATCCGGACATTCAGAAGTCCATCCTTCACGGACATCCGGACCGGTCCCTGCGCCAGACCCTTTTCCGGAACTCCACCCGGATTCGGAGCCAGAAGAAGATTCGAAGGAAGCGTGGTCAGCGAGAGGTTCCGGAACTCAACCGCACCCGATTTCCCGAAATGCGCAGGCTCAATCAGAAGAACCGATGCCTTCGGCGGAATCGAATACACTTTGCCGAAGGCTTTTTCGCCAGTGCTTCCGGAAACCGATATGACTTCCGGCCAGTTTCCGGTACGTTTGCCGGACTGATCCAGAAAACGCATGGCAATTCGTCCGTTCTGCCATCCTTCCTTTCCCGGAGCAAGATTTGTCGCCTTCATGGTGCCGGAGAGATAAAGACGATTCCCGAGATCGGGCGTAATATAGACCGTGTATTCCAGAGACCCGGGCGCCTTCAGCGAGACATTGAGTCCGCCATCCGCTATTTTCACTTCACACTGGTCCGGGACTTTGCGTCCTTCCGGGGCTCCGTTTTCGTTCACATGCGCCAGAAACAGGTTTTCCTTTTCTCCGGCAAATGCACTCAGAAGCAGGAGAAAGCCCCCTATGGAAAATATCCGATAATTCATTGCAGTTCCTTTCGTTCTCTTACCAATGATAATAACGATACGGATCATCTCCGCTGATCGGTTCCTGAAGATAGTAGCTGTTCTTCCAAGGCTCTTTCTCCGCCTCCGAGGCAAAACGTTCCAGCAGAACCGAATCCGATGCAATTCCGGCATTGCGCAGGATCTGCGACATCAGGAACGCGCGGCGGCGGAAACTGGAGCGCAGACGGAAAAGCTTCTCGTAATCCAGCATCCACGGTGCCACGCCGACGATGACAGCGCTTCCCTTCCCGATCCGCAGAACCGCGATCTCCTTTCCATCAACCACCGCATAATCCAGACGATGCTGGAAATAGGTATCCATATTGGAAATTCCACGGAATTCCGGTGCTTTCAGATCGGCGATCTGCGATTCTCCCGCCTTCACGGTTTCGGCCTTTACCCCCGGCAGAATCCGTCGGATCTCCTCTGCGGATAGTCCGAATGCAGCGACTCTCTTTCCGGAGCGGACCATCTCCGTCAGATCCGGATACTCCTTTGCGCCCGGCCCGAGGAGAATCACATCGGCGGAAGCCGGCGAATTTGTCATTCCCCTCAGCTTCCGTTTTTGGAGAGCTTCGCGAAACTTCTCACCTCCGATCACGGCGAAAGTGCTGTAGACAGGAGCTTTCACCGTGCGGATGTACTTCAGCAGATTTGCCGCCAGCAGATTTGCCGCGGGTTCCGTTTCCGTGCGGCCTGTCACTTCCGCCTGACAGAAGACGATCCGTCCTTTTCCCTCCCGGTATTCGAGGAGGGGTGCATATTGAAGGGCAAAACCTCCATCCAGAATCGGCGTGAAATTGCCGATGGAGGGTTTTTCGATCTGCACGCTGGCAATCACCCCGCGGTTGCGGCAGCGCCAGACCCGGGTATTCTGGAATCCGCACCACTTCCATTCCGGACAGAAGAACTGATCGTAGTCGAGATAGGGCTTCAGAAGCGTTCCCTCTCCGCGCCAGTCGCGAAGCAGTTCTGCATGGAGACCGTTCAGGACCGGATGCTCCGTATCACGCGGGAAAACGTTCCGCAGGCCGTATTCGTTCATACGGAATCCGAGTCGTTCGATGACACGGGTCGGCTGTTCAAAGACAAGAACATTCAGTCCGTCGCGAACGGCATTCAAATTCGGAAGCGGTCCCTTTTCCGTAAGGGCCCCGCGGCCGATCACGAGGGTTTTAAATCGCTTCAAATCGCTTTTGACGTCGACTTTTCCATAAGGGATCTTCAGGGAGTCAAGCAGTTTCGCTGTCATGCCTTTGGGGTCGTAGAGTGCGACGCGGGATCCGGAAACACTGGAAGCCGGTTTCGGAATCACATCGAGAGCGACACTGTGTGCGAACTGCTTTTTAATGTTTTCTCCGCGGAAGAGGAATTGTGCCGCAAGTTCATAGCGTCCATCCTTCAGGCGTTTCGGCAGAACGGTCCGGAAGGGAACCAGAGCGCGTTTTCCCGGTTCCACGGTCACACTTCCGCGGACGGCGGGAGCGTTCACGTTCCGGAGCCAGACGACATACTCGCAGGTGACAGGGACACGGGCGTCGTTGAGCACCACAAGCTGCTTCCGGACTGTATCACCGGGATAAAAGATATGCTCTTTTGTGGTAAAGACCTTCTCTCCGCCGATCCAGGCGATCAGCGGCTGGTTCCAGATTTTAAGGACCTCGCCAAGCGCGCTCAGACGGAACTGATTCTTATGCGCGGTCAGCATATAATCACCCCAGTTGAAATAGTCGGGGACAAGTCCGGGCTTGTTGAGATTCTTCCAGCGGTCCGGATTCTCCACGGAAGGATATTTTCCCGGATTGGCAACATAAAAAGCATAGTCGTCCCACGGCAGCAGAATGCCGATGTTCCAGGCACGCATGGCAGGCAGATTGTCCGCAAAGTAGTCGGCGCAGATGCGGATGACTTCCGGCAGTCTTCCGGCATGCGAGGAAAGCGGATGCCAACCGGTCGGGTTGTTGCCGAGCCGAACAAGGAAATCCAGCAGTTTCTCCCGGTCCGGAGTCCATTTTGCAGCGGAGTCACCATATTCGGCGGCAAGATATTCCGCATCCCAGACGGTCATCACATCCTTTGCCGACCAGATGAATTCCGGCCAGCGGTAACTCGAAAACGAGGCTATATGCGGAAGACCCCATTCAACAAAGGAAAGCGGATATTTCCCTTGTTTGGAAAAATGTTCGAGCCAGTCGCTCCGCTCCTGCTTCGGAGCCCAGTTCAGATAGCAGTTCAGAGAGTACTGCCCACCAAGACTGCCCGAAGCATGGCTGTAAGTCGGACGGCTCGGATCAATCTCCGCAATCCGCTTCTGTGCAATCAGAAAATTCTCCCGGTCCAGTTCCTTGGCTTTGACCTCCGATTCGGCATTTGCCCGTTTATACTCTCCTCCAATGCGGAGAGGATTCTGATCGCCCCACGCACCAGCATTATTGTGATTGGTCACATACAATACAATAGAAGGATGATTCCAATATTTCCGAATCAGATGCCCGCTCATCGCGGCAAAACGATCCGCATTTTCCTTGACTGCCAGCTTCTTCTGGAACTGCCACGGTTGCGGAAGTGAGAGAGACCAGAGATGGCCGAATTCATCTGCCGCCTCGAAACTTCCACGCAGATAATTGGTCTCCCCTTCCGCGAAATTGTAATTCCGGCTGATGGAGAAATTGAATCCAAGTCCGCGCAGTCTCCGGTAGGCTTCAAGCGAGTTTTCACGACTTGCCTTGTCCGCCATCCAGAACGCGCTGAAATTCGGCAGATGATAGGCGCGCAGATGGATCACTTTTCCGTTTAGGACATAATTCTGTCCATCGATTCCGAACTCCCGGAATCCGAAGCGCTCCGGAATGGTGCGGTCAAGAGTTTTCCCGCCGGCGGAAAGAGTCAGTACGCCTTTATAAAGATTCTGCGGAGTATGAAGATCCCAAAGTTCGGGATCCTTCCATTCGGCGGAGAAGGAGCGGCGACCGTTTTGCAGTTCAGCGGAGGTGAACGGGGTACTGATAAAGGTTTTCACTTTTTTCCCGTGCCGGTCAAAAATCTCAGCGGTGACGGTGTAGGATTTTCCGGATTTCAGGCCGGAGAAACCGCTGTCGAACGTAATGGTCCCGTTGCTGACTTTCGTAATGAAATGAGTGTTGTCAATCCGTTCCTCCGGGACAATATGCAGGAAAACATCTCCTGCAATTCCCTTGTTTTTGACTCTTGCCGCGACCTTGGTGATGTTGTTGCCGTCCATGACAACATAATGATCTTCGGAAAGGGGAACAGCACTCAGGCGGATGTCAAGAGTCTGACGTTTTCCCGGATGGATAAATCGTGTCAATTCGAGCTCTCCGCCGGGAAAAAGAATTTCTCCAGCCTTTTTCCCGTCGATATAAACCATCCCCCGTGTCTGAATCTGCTCTATGTCCAGAAACACTTTTTTCCCTTCGGCTTTTGCAGGAACAGTAAATTCTCTGCGATACCATGCGGTATGCCATTTTTCGGCCTGTTTCAGGAGAGTCTCATCCGGAAGCATCGGCTGAAACGAATTTTTTCCTGCACCCTGCGGCCAGATTCCCGGGACCTTGAAATACCCCCAGCCGGTACCCTTCTGCGGAGGCGTATCGGTTACTTTGTTCTGTTCCGCCAGCGGATGGAAGCGCCAGAGACCGTTCAAACACTGGCGTTCCCTGCATGAGTTCGCAATAATTTCCGGAGAGTCGATCCCAAGACTGAAATCCGCCGCTGCTGCGATCACACACGGCAGAAGAGAGAGCCAAAAAAAGATTCCTTGTTTTCTCATCATAAATCCAACCTTTCTTTCCTTAAATCAAAAATTTACTGCATACCCGGCATGACGTTCGTAATCTCTTTTCCCATTGCCGTTTCCGTAAACGCCGGAATCTGTGTCCGGGTGGAATAGGCGACATGCCCATCGAAATAAAGGAAGTTTGCTCCGAAGGAGTGACGTCCTGCGATTCGGCTCTGGACTTTTGTATCATCATTCAGCCAGGCTTCATAATTCAAAAATGCGTTCTTGGAAATACTGTATCCGTCGTTGGTCGCGCCGGATTCCTGTTCTCCAGCGAGAAACACCAGGGTCGGACTCTTGATCCGGCTCCGGATGATATAGATTTCTCTCGTATATCCCCACCAGTTCATGTTTCCGGCATAAGTGTTCATGTTGTAAGTTGTAAATTTATCTCCTCTGGCTCCGGTATCCGATGGACAATAGATCTTTGATGTCGCAGTAAAAATATGATTTCCGTTCTCAACAATCCTCACCCCGGACTTCATCAGCGGATACACGTAGTAATGCCAGCTTTTTTTGTTATCCCATGGACGGGGAATCCGGTCGTCATAGGCATTCGCATAGAATTCAAATCCCATCCCGACCTGTTTCAGCATGGAAGCACAGGATATCTGACGGGCTTTTTCCCGCGCGGATCCCAATGCCGGAAGCAAAAGAGCCGCTAGAATCGCAATAATGGCAATTACCACTAAAAGTTCTATCAGTGTAAACTTTTGATCCCCCGAATTATTGTTCCTTCTTCCTCTTTCCATTTGCATCTCCATTTTTTAGAAATCGTTTTCTATATTAAATTATATCAGAAATTCAGAAAAAAGCAACCCCTGTTTTCAAAAAAAATCATATTTTTTCAATCGGATGATTGCGGATGAAAATGTTTCCCTGTTTTTTCCGCGATCACTCGGGCCGCTCATGTCTCGAATAAAAGTTCTCCGGATATCGGAATCGACGCGGCCCCAAACGATCCGTACAAGTCCGTTGCGTCTTGTTCAATCTTTCAAATGAATAAAGATGGAGTGAATTCCGGCTTCCAGCAGCGCGGCGGGAAGCTCCCGGTTTTCCGCTGGAATCCCGTCGGCTTCGATGGATGCGATATGACGTCCTTCCCCTTGGAATTCAAAATTCAGAAGTCCTCCGCCGAATCGCAGATTAGCCAGTTTCCATCCTCCGACCTCCCGGACCGGATCATGAAAGAGAAGGCGATCCGCCTGAAACTCAAGTCCGCAGAGAATCTCCGGAATCATAGCGTAATAGGCTGCGACGGAATACATCTGCTTCTTCCCGGGACGATCCGGGGTGATTCCCATATTAACCGCCTCACAGCTGGATGCTTCAGCGATCTGAAGAGCTCCCCATTCCCGTTCAATCAGGGGAAGGAGCGAGTCTTCCTGCGGGAGGTGCCTCAGCAGGCGCCGATAGAACCGTTCCGTTGCCGGACAGTAAAACCCGAGCTGATTTCCGTCCGAATAGAAAACTTCATCCTTGCGCGCGAACATGGAAACTCCGTACCGCTGGCACAGATTCCCATAAAGATACTCCGCCAGTTCCGTTTCGATTCCTTCCGCGAGTTCCGATGCATAAGGAGTCAGAGCAAGAACCGCATAGACCGGATAGAACCTGCGCGGTTTCAGAGTCTCCGCAGAAACGGAATCGTAAAAGGCATGTTTTCCGGGATCATACAAACAGGTTCGGAATCCCGAACGGAGAGTATCCGCGTTTGCGGTCCAGCGGGAAGCATCGCTTGTCCGCCCGGTCCGCCGCGCCAGTTCCGCCATGCAGCGGAATGCCTGGAACAGAATGGAATTGTTGAAACTGCTGATGTCGTTGCCGTCCTGTCCGAGATCCTCCGGAAAGTCCGGATAGAGTCCGCGGCCGCGGTAAAGACCGGTATTCCCGACCACCTCCGATTCCACCCGCTTCAGCAGAGAAGCGGCAAACGGGTAAAATTCGCGGACCGTATCCGCATCCCGGCTGAACAGCCAGTACTGGAACAGCATAATGCAATAAATGGTTTGCGCAGGAGGAGCCATGGTTGCGAGAATTCCGCCCCCGGGATCAATTGCATGGAAGATTCCGTGCACAGGATCGGCGGTGTTCCGGTAAAAGTCCAAACGGCTGCGGATATCCTCCCAGTCGCCGGAGAGCATGACAGCATCCGCGTGGACCATTCCATCCCATCCCCAGACCCAGTAGCCGGTGTTCGAGGCGCAATATGCGCCGGGAAGATCTTTCACCGCCAGAGATCGCAGGATTTCCGGCATGTTGGAAACAAATGAATTCAAAACCGGAAATTCGCTTTCCAGTTTTGTATATTTCGAAAGAGAGTCCCGGTAGATTTTCCGTTCTCCAGCCGCAAATTCCGCGATTCTTCCGGAAAGTTCACGGAAACGCTGCACAGCGGCATCTTTTTCCGAGCCGAAAACGATCGCCAGCGCAGCATATCCGTTTACAGCCGGAGCGGAAAGATAATCCTTCTGAATATCGTGGTGAGTCGCGGAAAATTCCAGTTTTCCGGAAGATCCGGCGATCAGATGCGTTTCCATGGATTTGCCGTCGTGCGTGTCGTGAAACGAGGAAACCGCATATCCGCCGTCGGCTTCGAGCAGAAAGCGCTTCCATTCCCGTGTCGGCTTGCGGACCGGTGCGGCTGCGCCGGTCAGTCCGAGCTTCAGAGCAAAGGGCTTCACGGCATCGGTTTCCAGCTCAAACAGCAGCGCATCGTTCAAAACGGTAAACCGGTGACGGAAACGGATTTCATGAAAGACACATTCGCTGTCGTATCCGAACGGATAAAACGCGGTATTCTCGAATTCAAGGAAGTATTGATCGTGATGCCCGAAGTCCGCATAGGGACGGAACAACTGGCAGAATGCGGAAAGCGGATCTGCGCGGAACAGCGCAGCATCGGAAATTTTCTGTTTCCCGAAAAAACGGATTTCCGTGATGCCTCCGTGCGCTGCAAAATCAACGGAAAGGCGGCCTCCGCTGAAGACCGTCAGAGGCAAAGGCACTCCCCGTTCTGCGGACGGCGGATTCGCAGAAAAATTCATCGGGCATCCTCCCTCAGCGCATTGCGGACGGTATCGATCCAGATCCGGGTCATCACTCCATATCCGGCATGGAGAGGATGTACGCCATCGAACGACCAGACCTGCGGAGGCGCTTTCCGGTTTGCTTCGTCGAAGGCGGACTGGAACGGAACAAAGATCGCGTTATACTCTTTTGCGATCTGCCGGACTGCCGCCCGGCGGGCATCCATGTCGCTCCGCCACGCCTCCGATGTGACCGCTCCCTCAAAAAAGCTCAGGAACGGTTCACAGAGAATGAAACGGACTTCCGGATTGCTCTCGCGCGTCCGGTCCAGCAGTTCCCGGTAGACGGATTCATACAGTGGCAGATCGACTCCGCCATCGCCCCGGAAACGTCCCCAGGTATCGTTTGCCCCGATCAGAATGCTGAGGTAATCCGGATGCAGGTCAAGCGTATCGGTTTTCCATCGCGCCGCAAGACGGAGGATGGTATCTCCGCAGAACCCCCGGTTGTAAAATTGCAGGTTCCGTTCCGGATATTCCGCGAGAAGATGCGCAGCAATCAGCATCGCATGGCTGGACCCCAGTCCCTGATTGGCAGGAGAAGCGGCATCCACATTGCGGTCCCGTCCATAATCTGTAATCGAATCTCCCTGAAAGAGGATTCGCGCATTTCGTTCAAACATTTCTCTTATCCTTGTAAATCGGGAACGAATCCCGTTTTTTACCGCACCGTATCCAGAGAAAGCTCATAACGTCCCCAGACGTTGGAATTCTGGGAATTGTTGAAGATTCCATCAAGAGCCATTGCGGATTTGCGGAGCCACCTGGGGTCATCCTTGTCGGTATCGTCCACAAGGAAATCCATACGGAACTGCGAACCGGCGCGGACCTGAAACGCGCTTTGGGAGGTCGGGATGATTTTCCCTTCAAGCATCCAGCCGTCCGCAGTCCTGCGTCCGACGCATTCGATTTTCACATGAGCCCGGTCCTTCCGTGCGAACCAGAGTTCGCAAGGAGTGGTCTCCCGGGTGGTGCGCGGAATGATGATCGCCTGATCCGCGCCGTCGCTGAGAACGGTTCCCTGCTGTTTTACGGGACGGCTGTCGAAGAAGAGCTCCAGACAGTCGTAACGGAAGGCAAGTCCGGCTTTGTCCGCCGGCGCCGACAGGAGCACATCGTCGGTGACATTCAGCAGGAAGTAGACGGCGTCATTTTTCCGCCAGGCACATTTGACCGAAAAGGAGAGATCTTTTTTCCCGAGCCACTGGGGAATCCAGATTTCCGCATAATTCGGTTTCCCGTGCACGACGCTGTCCACCGAATCGCAGACCATGGCGGGAACGTTTTTCCATTTTTCGATGTTTCCATCCAGCGGCATGGCGCCGCGGATGCGCGGAATCATGCGGATCACGCCCGGAGACTGCGCCTGTCTTGAGGCAGAGGCAAGTATTTTCCCCTCGTCATTTTTCAGCCGGACGGAAAAGGTGTACATCTGCCGTTTCAGATTTTTCCCGGTGATGGAAAGTTCCACTTTTCTGGATGCTCCGGGAGCAAGATGGATCCGGGAATCGGAAAGGGCAATCTCCGCTCCGCGCACGGGAAGAACCTCCAGGACACCATTGAGAGCACCGTTGCGGAAGGGATTCGCTACTGTGAGAATTCCTTTGAGCGAACCGCGTTCCGGAAGGTTTCCGGGCAGTTCCAGAGTCAGAGGGGTCACCTCGGAAATGTTCTCCGGTACGGAAAAGAGGTATTGCGGATGCGAGGAACTCCGGATGGAGAGAATGCCTTCCTTGTCGGTTCTGCGGCGGGAAAGATTGCCGAGCATATCCATGATGCGGTATTCGGTGTCGGGAGCGAGACGCAGGAGAAGACGATCCGGATTCCGGCTGAAGATGGCGGCAGTGGAGGAGCCGTCGGCCTGTTTGATGAGAAGACAGACATTGTCGAGTCTGGCAAGCGGCAGGCGGCGGACTCCGGTCTGATTGTTCAGAATCTGTCCGGCAAGAACCGTCATGGCGAGGCCGCGAAGACCGGGATCCCCGTTCACGTTCGGTGACTGGCAGATCGTATAAATCCGATATCCCTGCGCAAGACTCACCAGCGCATGCTGCACCTGTCTTGCGGCGGCTTCGCTCTCTTCCAGCATGGTGATGAAGCCGAGGAAGGCGCCGTCGCGTCCGGGCATCCGCGCCGCGTGGGCGTCGGAGGCGGTCATCGGACGGTATTTAATGCGGGGAAGCGCATTGATTCCGCTTTCCGTGTTCCAGAGAAGAAATTTCTTTCCGGGATACTCCGCCATGACCGCGCGGAGGCGGTTCAGGGAGTCATCGGAGTTCAGAGCAGCGATCGGATCAACCGTGTAGGGATGATAGGAAATGCCGTCCATGTACTTGTCTCCACCCGCCTTGAGGATATCGGAAATCATCGGGATGGAGGGCGGTGCGCCGCCGGGAGGAATCATCGGCTGGCGGAGTCCGGCTTCCGAAAAGATTTTCCGGGCGTCGGCAAGATGCTGCACATACCATTTCGGATCAATATCATGAGGCTCGCTCGTCATTTCAAACGCAATGATCTTTTTCCCCTGAAAGCGCTTTGCCGCCTCGGTAAAGAGTTTCCGGTTCTGTTCGCGTCCTGCCTCCCAGCCCTCTTTCGGAGCCCTGGTGCAGACGGAATAAAACCAGAGGTAAGCGCGGAAATCAGGAATCCGTTTCGTGTATTCCGCATAAATGGATTCGAAATGTTCCCCGTTTCCATGATACTGCATCCGGCGGAGAGGGGAATCGAAATGAAAACGGTCATACCAGTCCGCCCAGTAGGCGACGGGGTTGCGTTCCGTAAGTTTCGCGGGAGCGGGCGGCGCGATGGCAATGCAGTACTTGTACGGAATTCGTTTCAGGAGGGAACCGTCGGAAGCAAGGAGCTTCATATCCAGCCAGTAGACATTGCATTCCGGGAAATCCAGCGGCACGGTCACGGTCTGTCCTGCGGCAACGTTCTGTTCTTTTGTCCAGATTTTCTTTCCGGCAAGAGTTTCCAGTTCGAAAACCGCTTTGGATGCATTTTTGAAGGCATCCGGCACGCAGACGGTCGCCGGGATTTTTTCCCCGAGCCGGAAATATCCATCGGTATTGTCGGGAAGACTCATCCGTATCTGATCTTCGAGCCGTTCCGCGTTTCGCAGAGCCGCATATCCGGTTCTCTGTGCGTCATCGCTCTCCGCAGGTTTGCCGGAAACATAGAGCGCGAGGATCTCCTTCTCCGAAAGCGGACGCTTGTAAATGGCCAGTTCGTCCCAGTCGACAGGCGGTGCAGGCTGTTGATTCGCGGGACGCGGATTGGCGGAAATCAGCAGCGGCTCCAGCGCGGTGCCATGTCCGGCGAAATTTTCGAAAAACGGGCGCAGAGAGGGCAGATCGTTCACAATTCCCGGAGGAATCGTCCCGGAGAACTCCTTCTCCGCGGCAGGCGTTCCGTTGATGAACAGACGGACCTTTCCGTTTCCGACCGTGATTGCAAAATGGACCCAGATTCCCGGCAGAACGGATGGCGCGGAAAGAATGGTTTTGCCTTTGTTGCCGATCCGGAATTCGAATCTTCCTTCTTTTTCCGGCGAAGTCCGGGTGTGGGAGAAGCGGAATCCCCGGTTCCAGGCATCCGCAAGCTGCAGAAGATTACAGCTTCCGGATTCCTCTCCGGTACGGATCCAACCGGAAAGCGTCATTCCTTTTTCGAATTCCCGTCCCGTGATGCCGGAACGGAAAAATCCAAGCGGAATTCCTCCGCTCCTGAGCGCCGCTTTGCCGGGGAAACGACCGCGGGTCCATCTGGGATTCCGGTCCAGAGGAAGCCGTTCCGTATAGTTCTGACCGTATTTGATGACAGCATACGGCGTGGCAAGATTGATCGTCAGCGACCCGAGCGGCCCGCCCGACTGGGCTATGCGTCCCGGTTCCAGAATCACATGATTGGTGACCTCTTCGCCGTAGCCATCCTCGAAAGTATAGTAACGGATCAGCGAAGAATCCTTCAAAATTTCCTTTTTATGCGTCTCGGATACGGGGGCCGCGCAGCCGGAAACAAGCGATCCGGCAAAAGCGGCACTGAACAGCAACAGTTTGATCTTCATAAGTCAGGCTCCCTGATGAATTACAGATTGGAAACTCCAGGCAGGTACAGCGGTTCATACCCCGCTTCGATTCTGCCTTTGCCGATTTTTTCGCCGAACAGTCCGATTCCCTCCGCGGACGAATTGATGACCGTCTTTCCCCGCGGTGCAAAAACGATAAGTCCGGATGTCTTGTCGGGATTCTCATAGCGGATGAGCGTCACATCCGGTTTCGAGGGAAGACGCTGGAATTTCGCGTTTTTCCCGATCAGGGAGTGAAAGACTCCCCATGCGACACCTTTCCAGCCGGGCCTTCCGTCCGCCGAGTTCGGAACCGGAAGATATTCGTCGGGACCGGCTGCGGCAATCCAGCGTTCCGCTCCGTTTGCGAGCGCCAGAACCGCCGAACGGATTTCCGACGCGGCGGAACCTTTTTCCTCCTTCACCCATTTGACCGGGGGAACACCCGGAATCTGCTGGGAATAGCCGCCTGAAGTGATCCAGACCGGCTTTTTCTCCGCGTTCAGGCAGAGATGCACAATGGTCTGGATTCCGGGATTGTCCGTGGTGAAGTCCGCGGAAATGATATCGTAGGAGTCCGGAACCTCCTTCAAAAGTTTCTGATAACCATCGCACCCGGGCAGATAACGGCCCGCCAGAATCCGGATGTTTTCATCCTCCTCTTTCGCGGCGGATTTCGCAGCGGAAAGAAGCTGTTTATAGACAGCCGGATCGCAGTGGGTCCAGCGTGCGGCGGTGGCGTTCCAAACCTCCGCATACTTCAGATCGTAACGGGCGAAAATCAATCGCCAGAGTTTCCGGTATTGTTCCAGATCGCGCGGAATTTTCGCCCATCCGGGAATTCCGGTCAGACAGAAAATCGTCTCCACGCCGTTCTCCTGATTCCATTTCATGATCCGGTCGGCGAGTTCCCAGTTGTATTCTCCTTTTTTCGGTTCGAGCACATTCCAGCGGAACACTTCGCGGCTTAGGCGGGAACCAAGGGCATGCGACGCCGGCGTTTTCGACGCGATAGCCGTACTGCCGGTCCGGGCGGCATCCTTCGGTGCGGGAATGACCGCAATCGGATAGACCGCGGAACGCAGCACCTTTCCTCCGGAGGAGAGAGCGATGGCAATCTCATAAACTCCGGGCTTGTCATAACGGAGGGAAACCGGTTCGCCGGGTTTGTATTGTTTCCCGTTGATTGAAACGGAATCCGCCTTCAGCTCGGCCGGAGCGGATACCGTGACGGGAATGGAAGCGCCGGTTCTGAAATATCCCTGCGTATTCCGGGGGATCTCCAGCTTGACGGCGGCAAGCAGTTTCTCCCGGGATTCATCCGGAACGGCTTTCCCGGCTTCATAACGTTTTTTGACTTCCTCCGCGCTCATGGCGCGGTCGAAGACGGCAAGCGCATCCATTTTGATATCGCATCCTCCGCGGGGCGATCCGCCGATAAAGACCGGAGTGTTCTTTTCAAAATGGAACTGATCCGGGGTCTGTTCAGGACGCTCCGAGCGTGCGCGCACACCGTCGATGTAGAGAGCCGGTGCGTTTCCATCGGTCGTGATGACGACATGATGCCATGCATTGACTGTTCCGTTTTTCCCCAGCAGCATCCGGCTGCTCTTCCCATCCCCGCAGATCAGAATGATCCATCCGTCCTGCGCCCATCGTTTTGCGCGCGCACAGGTCAGGCGGAATCCGGTTTTATAGCCGAATCCGGCATCCATGAGGAATCCGTCGAGGGGCGGTTTCTGCGAATAGATCCGCATCCATGTTTCGATGGTGAACGGCTTCCCGGGTTCAAGATGGAAGCCGGGAATGGTGAAATATTCTTTTGCGCTGCCGAAACGAAGGGCTT
>CALXMJ010000212.1 GCA_944389445.1 uncultured Victivallales bacterium
CTGGAACGCCCGAAACTGAAGGAACGCTTTGAACTTGCCGCGGTCGCCGACCGGATTCCGGAACGCTGTTCCGAAAGCTGTGCGAACCATCCCGGATACCGGGCATACACGGACTACCGGGAACTGCTGAAGGATTCCTCGCTGGATCTGATCGTGAATGCGACGCAGAGTCCGGATCATGTCGGCATCAGCATCGAGGCGCTGGAGGCGGGACACGCGGTGCTTTCCGAAAAACCGCTGGCACGGCACGTCGCCGATGTCGACCGGGTGCTCGACGCGGCAAAACGGACCGGACAATTCTTCGCGATCTTCCAGCAGTCACGGTTTGCGCCTGCATTCCGGAAAGTCCGGGAGGTCATGAACTCCGGCATTCTCGGACGGATCGTCATGGTCAAAATGGCGTTCAACGGCTTCGCCCGCCGCTGGGACTGGCAGACCCTTCAGGAGATGTGCGCCGGGAATCTGCTGAACACGGGACCGCATCCGCTGGATCAGGCGCTCCAGCTCATGGGGGACGTCGATCCCGAACAGATCGTCTGCGTCATGGACCGCGCCAACACCTTCGGCGACGCGGAGGACCATGTCAAACTGCTGATGACGCGGAAAGGATCTCCGACCATTGATCTGGAAATCTCTTCCTGTTCCATGTTCAATCCGTATGTCTATTCCGTCTACGGCACGCAGGGCTGTCTCACCGGGGATCACAACAATCTGCAATGGCGCTATTTCCTGCCGGAAGAGGCGCCGATCCAGCACCTCATCCGCACCCCGATGGAGGGACGCGCCTACTGCAGCGAGACTCTGACTTTCTACAACGGAACCTGGACCTCCTCCGAAGAGGGAGCCGCCTTCAATTCCCGCACGGAGAAGTTCTATCTGAATCTGTATGAGGCGATTGTCCACGGAGCCCCGCTGGAAGTGACTCCGGCGCAGGTCCGGCGCCAGATCATGGTCATTGAGGAGTGTCATCGTCAGAATCCGCTCCCCAGACTCTCCGCGGAATCCTGAATCTGAACGCTTTGCCATCTTCCGCAGCAGCGGAACAAAGAACCGGAGCTGCCCCGCAGAAAATAATGGGGCGCCCCGGTTCTTCCCGTATTGCCACCCCGCTCCAGCCTCCTTGCTTCCCTCTGCTCCCTTCCGTTTTCCCGAAGCGGCAGTTTCCAATTCCGCTTTTTCCCGGCAAAATCTGAGAAAAGAGTCTTGACAAAAGGAGTCCAATCTGCTATAATATATATCAGAAGCACGCAAATGCTAAATGATAGCACGAAGAAAAAAAATGACACAACAGGATTTCAGAGTTTCGGAATACATTCAGATTCGCAGGTATGTTCTGACGTTGATTCAGAAGGCGGGAGGCAAAGCTGTTCCCCTGCCGTCGATTCAGGAGCTGGCAGAGCAGTTTCAGGTCAGTCGTCCGACCGTGAGCCGAGCGATGAAGGCCCTGACCGACGAGGGATATGTCATCGGGAAACGGGGAATCGGCTCCTTTACGAATCCGGCAAAAACCTTCATCTGCTTCAACAACATGCCGACCGTCGGACTGATTCTCAGAGACGGAAAGTGCATCCATTTTGACAAATTTTTCGCCTCTCTCTGGGGGCATCTCATGATGGAAATCACAAGGATTCCAGCTCTGGTTCATCTGATTACCCTGTATTCAAACGATCCGGACGAGATTCTCCAGCAGATCCGGAATGAACAGCTGGATGCGCTGGTCTGGCACAGCATGCCTGCCGAATATGAATCCGTTCCGAGCCGCCTGATCGACTCGGGCCTCCCGGTCATCTGCAGCGAAAGACCTCCCGCCGAAAAGGTCACCACCACCGTTCGATTCGGTCTCCGCGAACTCGGATATGAATGCGGAAAGAAATTAATTGCCGAGGGCCGCAGGAATCTCGTGTTCCTTCCGACGGATCCGCCCTGGAACATTCCCCTTGCCGGAATCCGGAAAGCCTATGAGGAAGCGGGAATCCCGCTGAACGAAAATCTTTTTCTGAAAAATATGCAAACCGCTCTGGAGGATCTGCGGAAACTTCTCTCCTTCGGCGTTCCCGTCGATGCGGTCTTCAACTCGCTTTATCAGCAGAACGAGGTAGCGGACATTCTCCGGGAGTTCCATATCGACCTTCAAAACCAGTGCAGACTGATCGAAAGCGATCTCTGCATCTCCGGAGACAAGCCGTTTTGCGGATATGTCTATCATTTTGAGTTTCAGAAACATGCACAAGACATTGCCGCTCTTCTGAAACGGACTTTCGAAGGAGAAAAACTACCACCTGAGGAAGTTCTCACCCGCCTCAGACTCGAATCCAGAGGACTGCCCGATTGCAGATCATAACGTTATGAGAAAGGAGAAAAAAACAATGATACATTCCCTGGAAAAACAAAATCGCCGATGGAATTTCACATTGATAGAATTGCTGGTGGTTATTGCAATCATTGCAATTCTTGCAGCACTGCTTCTTCCCGCCCTGCAGAAGGCGCGGGAGAAAGCCCATGCGATCTCCTGCACGAACAATCTGCGTTCGATGGGAACCGGATTTGCCTCCTATTCGCTGGATTTTGATGATTATGTTGTCAATCCTGTCCGGGGAGCGCCGAATCTATACAGCGGCGAGTATTACATCCGGGATGAAAACGGCGTATATGTCGGAACCTGGGTCAATGCCATCGCACCCTATCTCTGCAATTACAAGCGCGGCTTCTGGCCTAATCTGTTTTCATTATCCTTCTGGCGGCCATTCAAATGCCCGACGGATTCCCGGCCGGAAAAAGTTCTCGACAATCCCGCCCTCTCTTATGCGGTCCCGAAAGCCTATGTCGCCAGCGAAGAACGTTACGGCATCAAGGTTACCGACTCAAAATTGAAATTCGCCTCGCGGACAATCCTGATCGCGGAACCGAACGAAAAACACAGCAATTACAAAAATTCCTACTGTGGACACAATTTTTCAGACGGTCTTGCCTACGCGACCTGGAATGCCGGCAAAATGACGGGGCAAATCACCAACGACCGGGAACATGGCAGATATTATACCAATCAGCTTTTTCTTGATCACCATGCCGCCAGAGTCAGTTTTTACACGTTGACCTATGAAAAAAACATCTGGTACGACAACGATTTCAAACCGGAATCGCTCTACAGTCCCATTCTGAAAAAATAAACAGAACCAAAGGAAATTCCATGCGACACATCACAGCTCCTCTTTTTCTTCTGCTCCTCCTTGCCACATTGCCACTGAGTGCAGCTTATCTCCCGGGAAAACTGCTTTACCGGAACACGTTCTCTGAACAGGAACTTCCCCTGCAGAACACCCCAGAAGGCATTGTCCGGAAACGGGGAGACGCACCGGGAAAGCTCGACTCGATCCAGTTTTCCAGCGGAAAGTATACGGATCTCCTGCTGAAAATCCCGCTGGACCTTCGAAAAATCACAGGACCGATCCGCTTTGAAGCCTGGACAAAAAGCAGTACCGAAACCAATCCCGGGAAAGCGTACTGGGGAACAAAACTGCAGCTGGTCGTCAAGGCGAAGGGAAAATACACGTATCCGGAAACGCCCCGAAATGAAACCGGAAACTGGAAAAAAGTCCACAAGGACATTGTGATCGGACCGAAAACCGAAGAACTCATTCTGCGAATCGGCATGGAGCACTGCAAAGGTACATACTCTGTTGCGGATTTTCGGATCTACCGGCTGGATTACGTTCCGGACTCCAGAATAACAATCGACCGGACCTCCCACTGGAAGGACGCTGATGCGATACCCAAAGGCTCCGGAGCACGCACAAAATACCGGGGATTCATGAGCGGAAACGATCTCTCTGCACAGGCAATCGCCACATTGAAACAGTGGAACGCCAATCTGCTGCGGTTTCAGATGCTGCCGGGAAAACGGGATGTATCAACCGAAGAGAAGTATCTGGCATGGATTGATGACGAAATCCGCGAACTCGACCGGATTCTCCCCCTGCTCGGACCGGACTTCAAGGTCATCATTGACCTGCACCGGGGACCGGGAAGCCGCATCAACAACGTCGGCGGCAATCTCATCGGCAAAGACTGGAACCAGCCTCTGCTCCTGAAAACCTGGGACAAACTCGCACGCCATTACCGCGGCAATCCGCAGATTTACGGTTACGACATTCTCAACGAACCGGCTCCCGAGTTTCAAGTCAACACACCTGCCCAGCATCCCTGGCCCGCCATCGCACAGGAGACCATCAACAGCATCCGCAGGATTGATCCTGACACCCCGATCATCATCGCCTGGCACCGGATCCCGCCATTTCTCCTGAAAGGAAAAAATCTGATCTACTCACCACACTTCTACGCTCCGCTCGAATACACACATCAAGGGATTCTGAATCAGTTCAGGGTCCACTATCCCGGCATCGCCGGCAACACCTATTATGATCGGAAACGCCTGAAACTCAGTCTCGCGGAGATCATCCGCTTCTCGCAGAAGCACCACCTGAAAATCCTGATCGGGGAATTCAGTGTCATCAACGATGCCCCCGGTGCGGAACAGTGGCTCCGGGATGCCATCTCCCTCTTTGAAGAATACGGCTGGGACTGGTGCTATCACGCCTTCCGTGAATGGCCTCCCTGGAGCATCGAACACGCAAACCGTTATCAGCCATCCGCCGACAATCCCAGAAAACAGGTCCTGCTGAAAGCGCTTTCCAGAAACGCCGCACCCGGAAAAAAGTAAGCGGAATCGAGAGCGGAATCCCTTTTTTCTTTTTCCGCACAGCAGTATTTCTGGAAGCTCCCGTTATTTCAGGATCATGCGCGGCCAGAGATGCGGACTCCGGTCCGCCGGTTTCCCACGTTCCGATGTGATGGTGAGACCCTTCCCGCCTGTCTTGTCGGCAAGCGAATCCTTGTCGTGCAGAAAAAGACAGAATCCCGCCTGAGATCCCGACTTCAGCTGGAACGGTTCCAGATACCGCTGCGGAAACTCAATCTCGTAACAATAGCCGTTCTTTGTCCGGATGAACTGGCACCTGACCTTTTTCGACGCCTCTTCCGCAGTCGGCATATCCAGTCCGCCCGCCAGCTGCATGTGCGCGGCAACACGCCGGTGAACCAGTCCGGGACCGGATTCCATGCGCGGATTTCCGGGAGCGAAGTCATAGCGGTAATCGTCATCATCGTACCCGCTGATCCGGCTTCCGATTCCGTTCGCGCCGCAGTCGAAGTACACCTCAAGACAGCCGTCGAAATAGTAGAGATCCCGATCGAATCCGGCAAGCTGGAACCGTTGCGGATCACTTTGAAGTTTGTCATCTTCCACCTCCACACGAAGATGGAAAGCGTTCTCACTCCATGCCGCACGGAACACGCCTTTCAGATCCCCCTCTCCCCGGAATGAGACCCCTTTTGCGCAGAAACGATTCGAAAGAGGAATCGCCGGAATCCGATTCCAGTCGGGATTCCCCGATATGCGGGGAACAAAGAAATAGTCCATCAGCCAGCGCTTGTCAAGACGCGCACCGTTCTTCAAGGACAGCGAGAGGTCATCCGAAAACTTGTACATGGTTCCAAACGCCGCAGTCTTTCCGCTCTTCAGGGAAAGCGAGAGACTCTGATTCGGCGGAATCGCAAACGGAAGCGACTCCCCCTGCCCCGTCTTCAGAGCGCCCGACTGCGCTTTGCCGGTCAGATTCACCAGCTCGGCACGAAGAGAACCATCTCTGCCGGGCACAACTTTCACATCGGCATTGACCTCTCC
>CALXMJ010000213.1 GCA_944389445.1 uncultured Victivallales bacterium
AAGTCATCAGCGGGAAAAACGCATTCTTCCTGTACGAGACCTACGGATTTCCGATTGAACTCACCATCGAGATGGCAAAGGAGAAAGGTTTCACCGTCGACCGGAAGGGATACGATGAGGCGTTCCGCAAGCATCAGGAGCTTTCCCGCCAGGGAGCGGAGCAGAAGTTCAAAGGCGGACTGGCCGATCATTCCGTGGAGACCGCCCGTCTGCATACGGCAACCCATCTTCTTCACAAAGCGCTGCGGATGGTGCTGGGCGATCATGTGGCGCAGAAGGGTTCCAACATCAATGCGGAACGTCTGCGGTTTGACTTTTCCCATCCCGACAAGATGACTCCGGAACAGATCGCCGAAGTGGAAAAACTGGTCAACGAGGAGATTGACCGGAACGATCCGGTCATCTGTGAAGAGATGAGTCTGGAAGATGCCAGAAAGAGCGGCGCAATCGGATTGTTCGGAAACAAATACGGCGAACGTGTCACCGTCTATTCGATGGGCGATTTCAGCAAGGAAATCTGCGGAGGACCGCACGCCTCCAGCACCGGGGAACTCGGTTCCTTCAAGATCATCAAGGAAGAAAGCTCCAGCCGCGGCGTTCGAAGGATCAAAGCGGTGATCGGAAAGAAACAGTAAGAAAGAGAGAGGGCACGCAATGAGCACAGAAATCATCATCTCAAACGACGGGGACGCCTATTTTATCACGGTCAACGGAAGAGCGACCTTTGAACATGCGTCCCAACTGCGCAATCTTGCAAAAAGTCTGGAAAGCGTTGTCTTCTCCAAAATCTGTCTGGATCTGAAAAACTGCGGCGGGATGGACAGCACGTTCATGGGAATTCTTGCCATGCTCGGACTGCGGGCCAAAAAAATCAACGCCCCCATGTATGTCTACAATGCGGACGAGGCCAATCTCGCTCTTCTTCAGGGACTCGGTCTCCGAAAACTCTTCGAGTTCCGCAATGGCGATATGGACCAGAACTCCGGAAAAGACTGGGTCTCGGAATCCGGTGAAACTTCCGGACGTGCGGAGACCGTCCTCGAAGCCCATCAGACTTTGATGAGTGCCGACGAACAGAATGTCAAAAAATTCGAAAAAGTCGTCGAACTCGTTCAAAAAGATCTCGACAACATGAACAAAGAGAAAAACTGATCCCCGTTTTTCTTCAGCTGTTCCTCTCTGAAACAAGTTCCGTCCGCGAAAGAAACTCTCTCTGAACACGGCGGAACTTTTTTCTTTCCGCTTCTCAGAGACGGATTATGGCGGAATCGGAAAACATCTTCTCTTCCGGAAGATCGGTAAACGCATAAAAAATCTGTCCGGCGCTTCTCACCTTTTCAAAAAAAGCGCTTCTGGCTTTCCGGTCCAGATCGGCCACCGCATCATCCACCAGAACAACCACCTGATCCGCCAGTTCGGAGACCAGTTCGAATTCCGCCAGTTTCAACGCCAGAGAGACCATCCGGCACTGTCCGCGGGATCCAAAATAGCGGAGCGGTTTTCCCGAACAGAACATCTCGAAATCGTCCACATGCGGCCCCGTCAGCGTCATCGACCGCTCCAGATCCTTTTCCACACTCTGTTCCAGCTTCTCCAGGAACCGCTCCGCCGACACCGAGGCCGGCGAATGACGCGAAAGTATCGAAAACTCCCGCAGATCCGGCCGGATCTCCGAAAGCACATAACAGACCTTCCGTTCCAGAATCTCCAGAATCTCCAGCCGCTTCCGTACAATCTGCGATCCATAGTCCGCCAGAAGAGCCGCATACGCGCTCAAAAGCGAACGATCCGCACTCCGGCGCTCCTTCAGCAGCAGATTCCGGCTCCGCAACGCCGACGCATACTTCTGAAGCGCCGTAAAATAAGGACGGTCCATCATGCAGATGAACATATCCAGAAACCTTCTCCGGAACACCGGAGACCCTGTCAGAATCACCGGATCATCCGGAAGAAATGCCACACACTGAAACGAATCGGCAAATTCACTGGCCCGTCGCACCGGCACACCATTCAGAAACAGTCTGCGCTCTGCAAAATCCTCGATCCGCAGCTCCTGATCCCACCGCTCCTTCCGGCGCATCTTCAGACGGATTTCAAACCCGTTCGATCCGATCCTCCTCATCTCCCGGATCCGGGACGTCCGGAACGAACGCAGACTGGACACAAAATAAACCGCCTCCAGCAGCGAACTCTTCCCCCGGCCGTTCGCCCCCAGAAACACAAGGGAACGGGCATCCAGACTGAACTCGGCCGATTCAAAATTGCGGAAATTTTTTAACGCAATCGATTTCAGCATCCATTCCCACCCGACAAAAAGAAAAGGGTATGGATCCCTTTCGTTTCTCCATACCCCTTTTCAACAACATATAAACGAAATCAGTTTTTGCGCATCGGCATGATGACGTACAGAAATCCGTCATTGCTCTTGATGGCAATCGGACTCATCGCGTCATTCATCTTCATCGTGACCTTTTCCACATCCAGCCGTTTGAACGGATCCGCCAGGAACTGGGGATTGAACGAAACGGAAACATCCTCAAACCCGTACTCCACCGGAATGGTCTCATGTCCTTCTCCGATGTTGATGCTGTTCGCTTCAAATTTCAGCTGATTCGCCGAGAAGGTCAGCTTCACATACGCGGAAGAGTCAAACAGCGGAATACTGACAATTTCCAGAGCATCCACAAACGCGCGGCAGGGCAGTTCCACCTGCTTGGAAAACGCCGTCGGAATCACCTGGCGGTACTGCGGATACGCTCCTTCTATGAGTTTCGACGTAATCACCGTATCTCCAATGCGGAAAATCACCTGATTGTTTCCGATTTCAATGAAGATGTCCCCTTCCTTTTCCATCACCCGCTTGGCTTCCGCAGCGGCCTTGATCGTGATAATAATATCGCCATCCGATCCTTCCGGCGCTTCATCCAGCAGTTTCTCCACCAGTGCAAGACGTTTTCCGTCGGTTGCCACCGCCGTCAGATTCCCCTCCTTCACCGAAAGGAGAATGCCATGCAGGAATTTTCTGGCGTCGTCAAAGCTGGCCGCATAGGAAATCCGATCGATGATCCGGGAGAAATCGGCCTGTTTGAGTTTCAGTTTGCGCTGCGGCTCAAAAGCCACCGGCGCAGGAAAATCTCTCGGATCCAGACCGAGAAGCATGAATTCCGCCGTTCCGCAGGTGATCTTGGAGTGATGATTTTCGTTGGTCTCGATCAGCACATCCTCGTTTTTGAATTTGGAGACCAGTCCGAGAAGCCGTTTGGCCGGAATGGTTGTGGAACCAGCTTCCTGGACATCCGCTTCCACCCGGGTGGAAATCCGCAATTCAAGATCGGTGGTGGTCAATGTCAGTTTGCCATCCTCTCCGGTTTCAATCAGAACATTTGCGAGAATCGGCAGAGTCGTCCTGGAGCCGATGATATTGCAGACTTTTTGCAGAGCTTTCAGAAGCACATCCTTCTTGATACTGATTCTCATGACCGTACCTTTCTTTGCCGTTGGTTTTCTAATCAGATTTTTATTGCATATTGTACTCCCTAAACACGGAAATATCAACCCCGCTTCGGATTTTTTCCGGACTTTTTTCCGCTCCGGATCTTATCCACATTTTTAATTCTGTTTTATTTTCATGAGATGAATTTATTGATAGAGTTAGAGATGTTCATATGTTGAAAAATGGATTCCTTTTCATTCAATTTCTTCTGTTTTTTCTGTGTTCATGAAATGTTTGACGTTTGTTCAGAACAACGGTTTTGTCCACAGGGAAAAAGTTATGCAAGATCTCTCAACAGGTTTTGCACAAGTTGTGAACAGAAGGGAAAAATTTCCTCTGTCACGGTTTTTTGCGTCTGAAGTGTTGATTTTATCAATTCCGGATGTATGTTAAGGAATTATGAAACGATTTTCTTTCCAGATGCTTTTTCTTGCTGTGGCCGGGGCGGCGCTTCTTCCGCTTCTCTCCTCCTGCGCCCTGGTCGACAAGGATAAATCCATTCTTTCGCCCGTGATGTGGAGCGTGATCGACCGGAACAGGGAAAATCTGAACAAACTGCGTATCGGCATGACGCAGGAGGAGGTCCGCAGCGTGATGGGCGAACCGATGATCGGTCAGGTCTATAATACTGAGCATCACTGGTTCTATTACACAAGGACAAGATGGAGCGACGGAATGGCGACACGGGATGAATGCACCCCCGTGGTCTTCGATGAACTCGGACTGCTGATCGGAATCGGAAATCAGTTCTACAAGGAAAACTATTCGATCACATTCTGGAGCGATAAGTCCATTGAAAAAGTGATCGAGGAATAAAATGGCTTCCGCAGTCGAAGCGGAAGGGGACGGCCAGCAGGATCCGCGGAGACGCGGAGGGGAAACAGATCGGTTTCAACAGCGTATGGAAAAGAAAATTCTGCCGCATTCCGCAACGGAAATGGAGTGGATCCTGGCTTCGGTTTCCCCCCGCAGAAAAGAACTGCTTCTCAGACTGGGAATCCCCTTCAGGGTCTGCGCATCCCGCGCGGAGGAAAGGGCCGACGGGCCCTGGATGATGACCGCGCTTGAAAATGCCTGCGCCAAGGCGGAGGAGGTCGCCGGACGCTTTCCGGAAGCTCTGTTTATCGGAGCGGATACCGTGATCGAATTCGAAAATGAGATTCTGGGAAAACCGCGCGATCTGGCGGAGGCGGAGAAAATTCTCGAAAAGCTTGCCGGGAAAACGCACCGGGTGACAACCGGATGCGCAATCCGCTGCTGTGCAGGAAATATCCGGATCCGTTTCGCGGAAACGTCTGCTGTGACGTTCCGTCCGTTTGGACGGGAGACGATCCGCGAATATCTTTCGAACGTCCCGGTGCTCGACAAGGCGGGCGCGTATGCCATTCAGGATCACGGTGAAATGATCATCGAACGCTACGAGGGTGAGCTGGAAAATATTATCGGTCTTCCGGTCGCCCGTCTTGCGGAAACGGTGAAACTGCTGTTCTCCTGAAACTCTTTGTCTGGTTTTTACAAGGGGATGGGTTTCGGGATCGGATCGGAATAATCCACGGTCTGCACGGGGAGTCCGTCGTAGGTGAGGTCTCCGGATGAGGAGATTTGAAACCGTCCTTCGGAGAAATCATCGGCAACCCGCGGGAACAAGGTCCAGTCTCCCTGCGTTTTCAGAAGATCGAGATTGTGTTCCGCAACGGTTTTCAGAAGATATTCATTGCTCCGGAGCTCTTCCAGCGTGTGACCGAGCCGGTCGACCGGAACAGGGATGGAAATGCCGGGAAGAAGGCCATGATCCATTTCCGGAGCGCCCGGGGTGAACGGTGTGGCGATCAGCACACTGCTTCGCAGGGTGTCCAGTCCGGCAAGAATGGCTTTGCGGACCGGGATGTCATGCAGACCGGTCAGGAAAGGTTTTCCATTCTGCAGAACCGTCAGATCGCCCGGATGAATGTTCAGGCATGGAAAGTCCGCAACCAGATTGGTCAGCGGAATAAAACCGGCCAGAAGGCCGAAATCCGGATGAAACGGCGCAATCTGTTTGCGCAGTTCGGCGGTCCAGAGCTGTCGGACACGGTATCCCTCCTCGGTGGCGATTGAAATTTTGGCCAGTCCGTGTTCGGCGTAAAAACGGAAGATGTCCACTTCGATCAGCGGAAGATCATGCTGTTCGGCAAGTTCGCGGGCGCGGGAGGTGCTCCGGTCGGTGACCAGGGCACAGCATCGCCAACTGCTTCCATAGCGGGGCGAAGAAAGGAGCTTTTCCGCATTGCTGCCCGTCCCGCTGAGAAAAATTACCGCATTCGAGTACTTTCTTTTCACAAAAACTTCACTCCTCATTTGCAATTTGCATGTTTGATGTTTAAAATACATAATGTTTGAATTTCGGCAAATCAAAAACTGAAAAAAGATGAAAATACAGTTTCCGGGAGAAAAAGGATGATGAAAAACTTGCTGGGAAGAATGATCACGGCTCTGCTGATTTCCGCGGGAATCGCGGCACCGTCCGTCGTGAACGCCGCCGCATGGGATGGCGGGGACTGGCCGAAACAGGTCGAAGGACGCGTGATCGAATATCTGATTATCACGGGCAACTACGAAAGTTCCCGCGATCTTGCGGCGGCCATTCAGGAGGCGACAAGAAATCCGATCCTGCTGCTGCCGGCGGCCGATGCGGAAAATCCGACGATCTATCTGATTCTGCCCGATGGAAAGGAACCGGCGCCGGTGGATCCGGATCAGTACAGCGCGTATATTTCGTCGCTGAATCCGAAACGGATTCTGATTG
>CALXMJ010000214.1 GCA_944389445.1 uncultured Victivallales bacterium
CTTCCGAGGTCACGGTCATTCACAGACGCGATGCTCTCCGCGCATCGAAGATCATGGCGGAACGAGCCATGAAAAATCCGAAGATCAAATTCGCCTGGAACTCCGTTGTGACGGAAGTGTTCGGCGGAAATGAGGTCGACGGCGTCAAGATTCAGAACCTTCAGACCGGTGCCGAGTCAACGATTGATTGCAAGGGCGTGTTTGTCGCTCTGGGGCATGTCCCCAATACAAAGGCGTTTGCCGGACAGCTTGAGATGGATGAAGCCGGATACATTGCTCTGGAAGGCGGTACCTCCCGTACCTCCATGGATGGCGTGTTCGCCGCCGGCGACTGTGCCGATAAGCGGTATCGTCAGGCGATTACCGCCGCCGGAATGGGCGCCCGTGCCGCGATTGATGCCGAGCGCTGGCTTGAGGAATGATTCCTTCACGGTGCAGAGTTTCCGTCAAGGAGCTCTGCACTATTTTGTTTTCTTTTGTTACGCTCCGGCGGGGGAGGTGAACTTTCTGCGGAGCCCTTCGTAGACCGTCACGGCGACAGAATTTGCCAGATTCAAACTGCGGTTGAAGTTTCCCGGCATGGGAAGAGTATAGAAAAAGTCATGAAAGCGGTCATGGAGTTCCTGAGGCAGGCCGTGGCTTTCACTGCCGAAGACCAGAAAAGCACCCGGTTCCATCGGACAGTCCCAGTAGAGTTTTTTCGCTTTTGTTGAAAAAAAGTAGAGGGGAGCTTTGCCCGCGAATCGCTCGAACTCTTCCCAGGAGGCATGACGCATGAAATCGACATGCCGCCAGTAATCCATTCCGGCACGACGGACGTATCTGTCCTCCAGGGAAAAGGAAATCGGTTCCACAAGATGCAGTCTGCATTCGGTGCAGCAGCAGATGCGTCCGATGTTGCCAGTATTCTGCGGGATCTCCGGCGCGACCAGAACGACATTGTAAAGAGGATCCGTCATTTTATCTATCCGATTTCCTTTCCGTTTTTTTCTGAAGATGATTTCGGTAAAGATATTCCCGGAATGGAAATCTTCAAGCACCGGACCCGAAAAAAGAGGAAAGTAACTCAGTACAGGTTTCACAAAAGTTCTGTTTTTGAATAAACAAATGCAAAAAAAAATTTTTTAAATTTGAAAAGCGCGGTTTTACATTCTACATTCCGGGATGGAATGATCGGTTGATATGAATCTGAATAGTGGAGCAGTATATGCAAGCGGAAGTGCAATGGTTTTTAAGCGCACTCATAGACAATCAGTTGATGACGCTTGAAAAGGGAATTGAGATCAACGATGCTCTGGGCGGTTCTCCGGATGTGTTGACATATGCGCAGGAGATACTCAATCTTCTTTGCGAAGGGGCTTCCGAGCAGGATGCCCAGAACTGGGCCTCCCAGCTGGAAGATGTGATAGCTTATGCGCAGGAACAGGCGGCAATGGGAGCGGTTCCCGAGCTTTTTCTCCAACAGGTGGAAGCCGCATATCCGGAGCAGAATATGGAGCCAGAGCCGGAACCGCCACCGGTTCCGCCGGAACCTGAACCGGAACCTGAGCCGGAAAATCTCTTTGAAAAATTGCGTCGTGCTGTTGCGCATCAGCAGCAGGTGATTGATCAGCAGAAAGCTCACCAGTCCGCTTCCTCTGCGCCGTCTTCGGGGCGGTGTTCCGCCTCCGGGGGAACTGCTCCGCGTGCAGCCGTTTCGATTGATGATTCGGATTTCGATTACTCCTCTTCGGAACTTCCGGATCTGCGCAATGTTTCCTCCATGAGCGATCATGAGGTTGCAGTTGCCATGAAACGGCTGCTGGTCGGACTCCGAACCTATGGAGTGAGCGATCTGCACATTTCCTCGAACGCTCCGCTGTTTATCCGCCGTAATCTTGCGCTGGAGCGTCTGGATCCCGAATGGGTGGTTTCCGATGAAGATTCGCGGCGTCTCAACTTTGCTCTGCTCTCGGAGGAGCAGAAAGAAAAATTCCAGCAGGAGCAGGATATCAGTTTCGGACTTGAAATCGGCAAAGCGCGTTTTCGTACCGCGCTCATGTTCCATAAGGATGGAATTTCGGGAAGTTATCGCCTTGTTCCGGATCAAATTCTGTCGCTGGAAGAACTGGGATTTCTGCCGAACGATGCAAAAAATATCCGCCGCCTGCTAGACTACACCAATGGTTTGATCCTCGTCACCGGTCCTCTTGGTTCCGGGAAGACAACCACCCTTGCCGCCATGGTGGAGGTTGCCAACCAGAACCGCGAAGACCACATCATCACCGTCGAGGACCCGATCGAAATTATTCAGACCTCCAAGAATTGTCAGATCACCCAGCGGGAAATCGGCCGATGCACCAACAGTTATCATGCCGCTTTGAAAGGCGCGCTGCGCGAGGACCCGGATATTATCGTGATCGGAGAAATGCACGATCTTGAAACTATCGAAAACGCCATCACGGCATCCGAAACCGGACATCTTGTGATCGGGACCCTGCACACCTGCGACGCGGGCAATACCCTGAATCGTGTTCTTGACGTGTTTCCTCCCACGCAGCAGCCGCAGATCCGTGCCATGACAGCGGGTTCTCTGCGCGGCATCATCTGCCAGAGACTGATTCCAGCGGCAAACGGAGGGCTCACGATCGCCTATGAAATTCTGATCAACACCATTGCTGTCGGCAACATCATCAGCGAAGGAAAAATCTATCAGCTTCCGGCGACCATGCAGATCGGCAGCAAAGTCGGCATGTGCACTCTGGACCAGAATCTTCTGGAGAAATACAAAGCTGGTCACATCACCTATGAAACCGCTTTGTATTACATGAAAGATTCCTCCATCATTGAACAGACTAAAAAACTTTTTGCCATGCAGCAGGCACAGCAGTTCATGGCGGAAAAGGCTGCGCGGGAAGCCGCGGCTGCGGCGGCTGCGGCGGCGGAAAAATAATCAGATGCGGAGAACGATTCAATCATGGCTATTATTGATGCTTACCTGAGAGAGATGCTGAGTTTGAAAGGATCGGACCTGCATCTGTCCATCAACTGTCCGGCGAAATACCGTCTGAGCGGCAACCTCAAACCGGCAAATGACCAGATCATTACGCCGGAATTCATGGAGAAAATGCTGAAGGAAATCTGCTTTCCGCCCGACCGCTGGGAGGTCTATCTGAAAAATCACGATCTCGACTTCGCCTACGAGATCCCCGGGCTGGCTCGATTCCGCTGCAATTACATGTACAATTATTATGGACAGGCCGCCG
>CALXMJ010000215.1 GCA_944389445.1 uncultured Victivallales bacterium
TTTCACCTGAACATGCACTTCCAAACCGATGACTGCTTCATATCCGGCCATGGTAGAAATCTCCTGTTGAATTCAAGCTGTACAATAGCGCAAAAACGGGTCCGATTCAAGTTGAAAAGCCGAAAAACAGGGGAAGAAGCTTCCGTGCCGTTTTCCGCGGGAAACGGTTTCCGGCCATTCTTTTCAGAGGATTTTCCCTCTCCTTTTTTGAAAGAAAAGTTGAAAAATTCTCTGAGAAGATGTAAATTATCCGGATTTGTTGCCAGCAACCCAAACTACAATTTAGGGAGTATAAAGCCAAAATGGGAAGACCAATGAATGTAGCTGTCGCCGGAGCCACCGGAGCTGTCGGCGTCGAGATGATCGAAACCCTGGAAAAGAGGAACTTTCCGATCGCCTCTCTGAAACTGCTCGCCTCCGCCCGTTCCGCCGGCAAAAAGATGAAGTTCAAAGGCGAAGAGATCACCATTGAGGAAATGACGGAAAACTCCTTCAAAGGGGTTGATATCGCCCTGTTCAGCGCGGGATCCGACATCTCCAGGAAATTCCGCCAGGCGTGCGTGGATGCCGGATGCGTCATGATCGACAATTCCAGCGCGTTCCGTATGGAGGATGATGTTCCTCTGGTAATTCCCGAAATCAATCCGGAGGATGCGTTCAAGCATCACGGCGTCATTGCAAATCCGAACTGCACCACGGCGATCATGGCGGTTGCTGTTTATCCTCTGCACAAGGCAAAAGGACTCAAACGCCTGATTGCCTCGACCTATCAGGCCGCATCCGGCGGCGGTGCTCCCGCGATGCAGGAACTTATCGACCAGACCCGTGCGGTCCTTAACGGCGAAACCAGCATCGAAGCCAAAGTGATGGCTCAGCGTCTTGCATTCAATCTCTTCCCGCATATTGACTCCTTCCAGCCGAACGGGTACACCAAAGAGGAGCTCAAGATGGTCAATGAGACCCGCAAGATCATGCATATTCCGGGACTGATGCTCACCTGCACCAGCGTCCGTGTTCCCGTAATGAGAGCGCATTCCGAATCGCTGAATCTCGAATTCGAGCAGGACATCACGCCGGAAGAGGCGCGCGAAATCCTGTCGAAAGCGCCCGGAGTGATCGTGCGTGACGATCCGGAAAACAAGGTCTATCCGATGCCGGTGGATGCAACTGGAAAATATGATGTCATTGTCGGACGCATCCGTCAGGATATTTCCCGCAACGACAAGCGGGGAATCGAGATGTTTGTCTCCGGCGACCAGCTGCTGAAAGGCGCTGCCTTGAATGCCGTTCAGATTGCGGAAGTCCTCAATCGGTAACCGGTGTTTATGACGGCGGCTTTGCGCGGTGTCCTGAGTCTCCGGCTGGCGGGGCTGCTGGAAACGCTGCTGCCGCTGCCATGTCCTCTCTGCGGAAAAGGGGTTCCGTTTGACGGGACCCCGAATATGTTCTGCCGCGCATGCATGGAGAGAATGCCGATGATTCGCGGGAAGGTCTGCCGGACCTGCGGAGCGGAAGTCGACGGAATCTTTGATTCCTGTTCGGAATGCATGAATTCTCCGAAGCCCCCATGGACACGCGCCTATGCTCTTTTCAAATACAACGACGAGGTATTGGACTGTATTCATCTGTTCAAATATCGGGGCCGGACGGAACTGGCGAGGCCTCTGGGCCGTCTTGCGGCGGGGCTTCCGGACCTGGAATCGTTCCGTTACGACTGCATTGTCCCGATTCCGCTCCACTGGCGGAGGTTCCTGTCGCGCGGATACAATCAGTCCAGATTGTTTGCGGAACAGCTGGCGAAGCATCTTCATATTCCCGTCCGTTCCCTCCTCCGGCGGGCGCGGTATACGAAACAGCAGGCTTTTTTAACAAAAAAAGAAAGAAATTCAAATATTGTGGGAGCTTTTTCCATTTCCGATTCGACAGTTGCGGAAATGTGTAGTATATTACTGGTAGACGATGTCATGACGACCGGCGCGACACTTCGGGAAGCAGCCGGCGTCCTGCTCGATCACGGTGCGGAACGGGTGGATGTGCTGGTCATTGCCAGAAGACAAAGGAATTGAAAATGGCTTTTTTCAAAAAATCAAAATATTCGACATTGAATGCCGGAGCACAGACCGAGGGACCTCTGAAACGCAAGGATATTCCCGAGGGTCTCTGGGAAAAATGCAAGAAATGCGATTCAACGATCTTCACAAAGCAGAAAGAAAGCAATCTGTTTATCTGCCCGCACTGCGGATATCACAATCCGATGCCTGCGCCGCAGAGAATTGAGCTGCTGACCGATAAAGGATCGTTTGTCGAGATTGATGCGGATCTCGAATCGGTGGATACGCTGAAGTTCGAAGGGGTTTCGTCCTATACGGACAAACTTGCGGCGAACAAGAAGAAAACAGGGTTGAAGGATGCGATTGTCTGCGGAGAGGCAACCCTGGATGGACGTGCGTATGCGCTCGGCGTGATGGATTTCCGTTTTCTCGGCGCCAGCATGGGAGCGGTCGTCGGGGAAAAAGTGACGCGCCTTGTGGAATATGCCACGGCAAAAGGGCTTCCGCTTGTCATTGTGACCGCTTCCGGAGGCGCACGCATGTATGAGGGTATGGTCAGTCTGATGCAGATGGCGAAAACCAGCGGTGCGCTTCAGAAACATGCCGCGGCAGGTTTGCCTTATATTGTGGTGATGACGCATCCGACTACCGCCGGAGTGACGGCGAGCTACGCCTCCCTTGGAGACCTGATTATAGCCGAACCGGAAGCGCTGATCGGTTTTGCCGGTCCGCGCGTTATCAAGGATACGACGCAGGCACAGCTTCCGGAGGGTTTCCAGACCTCCGAGTTCCTTCTGAAAAAGGGATTGATCGACAAAATCATTGATCGAAAAAATTTACGGGCAGAATTGTCTCTCTGCCTTGAATATTTCAAAGATGCGAGTATAGTTTCAACGAAAAGCAGGCGGAACGCCTGATTGACGGATATTTTTTGCTGTCGCCGTATTGGACCCCGTGCGCTGAAATCCCGTGAACGGGTCAGACGGGGAACCGAGCAGCCATAAACGACGAGTTCAGGTGCTGCGGGGGATCTGGTGCGGCGGCGGCTTTTTTTTGAACCAGAACAGGATAGATATCATGAAAAGAATCGACGGCAGACCGTTCAATTATCTTCGCAGAGTCAAAATCACTCCGAATTATTTGTCTCATCCGGCTGGATCCGTTCTGGTGGAGATGGGGGGGACGAAAGTAATTTGTGCCGTCACGGTCGAGCCCGGGGTGCCCGGCTGGATGCGGGCTCAGGGGGTCCCCGGCGGCTGGGTTACCTCCGAGTACGGTCTCCTTCCCGCCTCCACCAATGCCAGAAACCAGCGCGAGGCGACAAAGGGAAAACAGAGCGGGAGGACCATGGAAATCCAGCGGCTGATCGGCCGAAGTTTCCGTACGGTGGTCGACTTGAAATCCCTGGGGCAGAACACGGTTTATATCGACTGCGACGTGATCGACGCCGACGGCGGAACCCGGTGCGCCAGCATTACCGGAGCGTCTGTTGCGCTTCAGCTTGCATTCCGGAATCTGGTGGAAAAAAATGTGCTGCACAAGTTTCCGATGAAGGAAAACGTCGCGGCCGTGAGCGTCGGTATGAAGGATGGCGAAGTGCTGCTTGATCTCTGTTACGAGGAGGATTCCAATGCTGATGTCGATATGAATGTGGTTATGACCGAATCCGGGAAAATCATTGAAGTCCAGGGAACGGCGGAGGAGGTTCCGTTTTCCCGCCGGGAACTGGACCGGATGCTGGATGTCGCAGGGGTCGGACTGGAACGTCTGTTCGCCTGCCAGCGGGCTGTCCTTGCTCCCCGCGAGGAGAAAAAGAAAGAACCGCATGTTCCGCTGGGGAATATCGGCGCCGCACTGGAGGAACTGAATTTATAACCGTACAGCTGGAGTTGCATTCCATTGAAAGGAGATGTGCCGAATATGATTGTAAAAATTCCCGGCAAGATGAAGCTCTCTGTTGCGATTGGCATCCTGATCGCAATGTCGTTTCTGGTTATTGTTCGTCTGATTTTTGCTGTGAACGGAGAAAACGAGTGTGACTGCTTCTATCATGTGAGAATTGCCATGGAAGGATGGCGAGTCTATGCGGCCAAGACATTTCCCACATTAATTCTTTCAACTTGGACGGAATGTTTTGCGGATAAGGAACTCCTGTTCCACATCCTGCTGAGCTGGGTTCAGAATGCGGTTCTGGCACTTGGTCTTCCGGAGTTTCCGTTCCATATACCGAATCTTTTTTTTCTGTTTCTGATGGTTTCTGCTTTTGCTGTTGCGGGAATGCGTTACCGGGTGCGCGGTCTTTGTCTGTGGATTCCCTTTCTATTCTTAATTTGTCCATATTTTACGTTCCGTGCGATGATGCTCCGTCCGCATCTGCTGGCGATTACTCTGATGCTTTTGAGCTGTGCGGTGTACCCTTCCATCCGAACTTTGAAGGACTCATGGAAGGCTTTGCTGCTGGGAATTGTTTTTGCCTGGGCGTATTCGAATCCGCATTTTCTGCTGTTCAGCACGGGAGCGTTCGCGTTTGCCTATTTTCTGAAGGATAAGAAAAGAGGGGTGCTTCTGTTTGTTTCCACAGTGGTTGGTCTTCTGTTTGGTTTCCTGCTGCATCCGCAGAATCCGAATACGTTCATCAACTGGAAGATTCAGTGTATTGATGTGATCATGATTCTATATCAGTCCAGGGATCTGCTTCCTTTAGGGAGGGAGCTGTTCCATACCGGCGTGCATATTCTGGAAGAATCATTGTTCGACAGTATTCCACTGTGTGTTCTGTTCCTTGGCAACATTGGACTGAGCATTTATCTGTTTTTTCGAAAGAAGGAGATCTTTTTCCGTCCGGAAATCCTGGCGCTGATTCTTCTGGCATTGCTGACTCAGGCAGGGTTTCTGGCGGCGTTCAGGTTCATTGAATATGCGATGCCGCTCAATTTGCTGCTTTTCGGTGTCTTGTGCAGCAGAGTTATCCGGATACGGCGTCGAAGGAGGCGTCTGGCGCTTCTGTCCTGTACGTTGCTGCTGTGCCTGGGAGCCTTGTTTACATGTCATTATTTTATAGAATCACTGGTAACCTTTACGCACTCTCCGGCGACGCATTTGGCAAAATGGTTTGCTTCTTTTGGAAATACGGTTCCGAAGAATCTGGTGATCGGCAATCTGAACTGGTCGGATTTTCCGCAACTGTATTATGCGATGCCGCATATGCGCTATCTTTGCGGTTTGGATCCGACGTTCGGATATATTTACAAAGAAGATATTACGCTTAAAATGGTGAATTTCTGGAAAAGAAAACTGAAAATCAAGCCGAAGGTGCTGGCTGAACTGATCGGAACTCCGCTGTTCTTTGTGGGACCGAATGATTATTTACTTGCTAAGAATATGTATGAATCCGGCTATCGGATGATCTATCTGGGAGTGGATGGAAGACTCTTTACTTCTCTGGGACATTGGAGGCCGCCGCCGGAAAAAACGTCTTCCTCGGGAAAAACGTCTCAGCAGAAATCCTCCTCCTCACCAAAGGATCACAAGTGATCCGAGCAGGATCAGTGCACCGCCGGCAAGGACTTTCACATCGGCTGTTTCGTGCAGGAAAACGATGGAAAGCAGAATTGTAAAGGCTACGCTGAGTTTGTCGATCGGCGCAACTTTGGAAACGTCTCCGAGATCAAGGGCTTTGAAATAGCAAAGCCACGAGAGGCCGGTTGCCGCGCCGGAGAGACAGAGGAACAGAAGGTTTTTACTGCTCAGTTCAGGAATCGTCCGATAGGCTCCTCCGAACAGCACAATTCCCCATGCAAGGAGCAGGACGACGGTTGTCCGGATGGCAGTCGCCAGATTGGAATTGATTCCCGTGACGCCGACTTTCGCAAGAATCGCGGTAAGAGCGGCAAAGAATGCGGCGAGCAGAGCGTAACATTTCCACATCGGAACGTCTTCTCCTCTGCGAGGTGTTATTCCTGGATGTCCTGACGTCCTCTGCGGACTGCGATGATGTCGTTCTTTTCATTCAGGACGATGACTTTCGGGAGCATGGTTTCCGCCTCCTCCTTCGTGAAGAGAGAGAATGCCATGATTGTGACGATGTCTCCCACCTGTCCCTTGCGGGCGGCGGCACCGTTGAGACGGAACACCTTCGATCCGGCTTCTCCGGGAATCGCGTAGGTTTCGAGGCGTTCGCCGTTGGTGGCGTTTACGACCAGAATCTTTTCATAAGGAAGGATTTCCGCTTTCTTCAGGTAATCAATGTCGATTTCGAGACTGCCTTCATAGTCGATGTCGCAGTGGGTCAGTCTGGCGCGATGTATTTTTCCTTTGATCATTTCAAGAAGCATTTGCATTCTCCATTTAGTCAGAAGGTAATATATCATGAAACAGGGAAATAATCAACCCCTGTCCGGGCATTCGGCGATGGAACTGCCGGAGGAATGCGATTTTTCGGAGAAAGCACCTTTAAAAAGCGGATTTCCCGTGTATATTGTACCGTTGAAATTATCTAATTCAAGGAGTCGAAAATGATTGAAAGAGACGCACTGTATCCATTGCTTTTCACGCCGGTCTATCAGGAGGTCATGTGGGGCGGAAACAACTGGGAGAAGGTCATGCACAGAACTCTTCCCGCCGGCTTGAAGGGACCTGTGGGCGAGTCCTGGGAGATCGTCGATCGTGCGGATGCGTCCTCCGTTGTGGAAAACGGCACTCTGGCGGGTTCCACTCTGACGGAACTTGTCCGCTACTACGGGCAGGATCTGGTCGGCTCCTGCTACAGCGGCGGTCCGTTCCCTCTGCTGGTGAAGATCATTGATGCGGGAAAGCGTCTTTCCCTTCAGGTTCATCCCGATGAGGCCGCATGTGCACGCATTCCGGGCATTGAACCCAAAACGGAAATGTGGTATATCATTCATGCCGACCGCGGCGCCAAAATCATAGCCGGACTCCGGCCCAATACGACAAAAGTGCAGTTTCTGCAGAACATTTCCGGTCAGGAGGTCGAGCGTACACTTCAGATCTTCGATTCCGTTCCCGGCGACGCCTATTTCATCAAGGCCGGAAAGGTTCATGCAATCGGCGCGGGGAATGTCCTTCTGGAAATCCAGCAGAACAGCAACACCACGTTCCGCATCAGCGACTGGGGACGGGTTGACGCCAACGGAAAATCCCGGGAACTGCATCTTGACGCCGCCCGCGAATGCATTGATTTCATGGACCGTACGGTTCCGCGCATCACGGGCGCATGCGATTCCACCGACCGCAACCGGAAATATCCAATCGTGAAGACATGTCCGTTTTTCCAGGTGGAGGATCTCCGTCTGGTGGAAAACTGGCGTGATTCAACTTCCGCTTCCGGCAGTTTCCATATTTTGACAGCGATCAACCATCCGGTCCTGGTCGGACGCGACGATCTCGTCACGGAAGTGAAAACCGGATGTTCCTGTCTGGTTCCCGCGGCATTCGGAAGCTATTCCATTCATGTGGAGCCCGGAAAGAATACAACGGTCATCAAGACCACTCTTTAATGGAAGGATTTTAATACGATGAAATTGCGCTGCATTTTCGACTTTTGCACTTCGATGCTTCAGAAATATCCGGAAAACAAAACGCGTCCCGGCTGGACGGTGCTTCCCGAGCTCTGCCCGCAGGGAATGGCGGGCGATGTGACGGTCAACTGTTTCCGCTTCGCCGGACAGTTCGGGATGCGCCCGGACGCCCTTGCCGCGGAAGCCGTCTCCTTTTTCCGGAACCATTCCGATGTCGCTTCCGCGGAAGCTGTCAAGGCGTTTGTCAACATTACCTTGAAACCGGAGGCGCTTTTCCGCGATACGGTCGCCGACATGCAGGCGCTCTTCGAGGAGGGCAGACTGCCGGATGCGGAGAAAAAGCGCATCCTGATTGAGTATTCCGCGCCGAACACGAACAAACCCCAGCATCTCGGACATGTCCGGAACAATACGATCGGCATGTCGCTGAGTTCGCTTCTCGCACGGGTCGGGCATACGGTGATTCCTGTCAATCTGGTCAATGACCGGGGAATCCATATCTGCAAATCCATGCTTGCGTATCAGCGTTTCGGCAACGGAACGACTCCGGAATCGACCGGGATCAAGGGCGACCATTTCGTCGGCGATTACTATGTAAAATACAATTCTGCGCTGTCCGAAGAGATCCGGAAACTGCGGGATTCCGATCCTTCCGTCGCGGATCAGTCGGACGAGGATCTTTTTCTCCGGACCGAGATCGGGCAGGCCGCGCAGAAGATGCTCCAGGACTGGGAGGCCGGCGACAGGAACGTTCGCGATCTCTGGACCCTGATGAATTCCTGGGTCTTTGCCGGATTCGCTGAAACGTACGAGCGGATGGGAGTCCGGTTCGCCAAGACATACCTGGAGAGCCAGACCTATCTGCTCGGAAAGGACCTCGTTGCAAAGGGTCTGGAGGAGGGAGTCTTCCAGAAACGCGCCGACGGCGCCGTTGTGGCGGATCTCGGCAAACTCGGGACAAAGGTCGTGCTCCGTTCCGACGGCACCAGCGTTTATATTACGCAGGATATCGGTACTACGCTGCTGAAATACAACGAACACCATCCGGATATTCAGATCTGGGTCGTCGGCGATGAGCAGATTCTGCATTTCAAGATGCTTTTCGCGATCCTTTCCAAGCTCGGGTTCGAATGGGCGGCGAAGCTTCAGCATCTCGCCTACGGCATGGTTAATCTGCCGACCGGCAAGATGAAGAGCCGCGAGGGGACGGTGGTCGATGCGGATGATCTCTTCGACGAGATGCACTCTCTTGCGCGCGCGGCAACGCTGGAGCGCCTGAACGGCGCCGAGCCTCCGGCGGATCTGGAGGAACGTGCGGAGATCATCGGCATGGGCGCGCTCAAATTCATGCTTCTGAAGTTCAACCCGAAGACCACGATCATGTTTGATCCGCAGGCCTCTTTGAAATTCGAAGGCGATACCGGTCCCTATGTGCAGTATGCCTGCGCCAGAATCAGCTCCATTGAACGCAAGGCGGCGGATCAGGGATTCGGCGCGTCGTCTCCGGACTGGTCTCTGCTGGAAAAGGAGGAGGAACGCCGACTGGCTCTTCTCTGTGCGGCATATCCCGATGTTCTGAAATCCGCTGCCGAAAAGATGGACTGTTCCGTTCTGGTGAACCATCTTCTGGAGGTGGCAAAAGGATTCAACCGTTTCTATCGGGAGTGTCCGGTGCTCAGTGCCGAGAATGAGTCCCTGCGTTCCGCACGTCTGGCGCTCTGTTATGCGGTCCGCGATCTTCTGACCGACGGGCTCAATACTTTGACGATCGGCGTTCCCGCCGCCATGTAAGCAGCAGAAATACGAAGGACTCCCATGAAAAAATTCCCGACCATCGACGATATCAGGTATGAGTACCCGTTCAAACAGAACTATATGTACGCGGGAAAGCACCGGATTCATTATATCGACGAGGGAGAGGGACCGGCTTTGATTATGCTTCACGCCTGTCCGATGTGGTCGTTCTTCTACCGCCGTTTTGTGAAGGTGTTCTCCAGACATTTCCGGGTTATCGTTCCGGACGAGGTCGGCTACGGACTCTCTGATAAGCCAAAGGATTATGATTACCGTCTGGAGACGCACATCGACAATCTGGAACGGCTGGTGAATCACCTGAAGCTGGAAAAAGTCTCGTTCATCCTTCACGGATGGGGCGGTACGATCGGAACCGGATTTACCGTCCGTCATTCGCAGATGGTGGATAAGATCATTCTGATGAATTCAATGGCATTTTCCGGATACAAACTGCCGTTGCGTCTCTCGTTCTGCAAGCTCTTTCCGTGGATCGGCAGAAAACTGCTGATCGACTTCAACCTGATGTTTTACGGACTCAACAAATATTCCGAGGAGATCAAGCTCGGCTACATGTTCCCCTACATGAAGCCTGACGACCGGATCGCCATCGTCCGCTTCATCAACGATATCCCCTGCAAACCGGACGATCTCTCCTATGAATCCGTGATAGAAGTGGAACATGGGCTCTGGATGCTCCGTGAACACAAAATGTGCATTATCTGGGCCGTTAAAGACTGGCTCTATCCGGAAAAATACCTCCACAAGTGGATGAACTACTGCCCGGATGCCAAAGTGCACCGGGTCCGGAATGCGGGGCGCTTTATCGCGGAGGACGCTCCCGAGGAGCTGATCGCAATCATTTCCGGCTTTCTGGGAGTCGAAGGGCAATGAAAAAGCAGGATCAGCCTTCGACGCGACAGCTGGAGATGAATTTCGAAGGCACTCATGGAAATCTGTTCAAAGATCAGCTTGACAATGCCGTATTCAATGTGCTGATTGAGCTCCGGGTTCCCGGACGCGATTCCCGGATCGATGCGGTGGTTTCCAAATATTCTGAACTGGAATCCGTTGTCGCTTCGCAGAAATGGATGCCCTGCGGGCTGGCTTTCCTGGACGATTCTCCCGCATTTCCTTCGCTGAATCTCGGCGAGTTCGCCGCGGCTCTCTGCAAAACCGGACGCGACAGGCATCTGCTCTATGTCCACGGGCGCGATAAGAATGCGGAGGAGATCGCGTATGAGCTCGGGCTCTACCGCTTCGAGGGATTCCGCAACATTGCGGCTGTGTCCGGTGCTCCCGGAGAGGATCTTGCGGAAACTTTGAAGCACCGTTATTTCGAGAGTGTCAACATTCTGCGCCTGAACGCCGCATCGGAAAAACCGCTTTTCGCCGGCTGCGTCGCAAATCCGTTCAAGTACACGCGGACCGACTGCATGGGGCAGATGTTCAAACTGACAAAAAAAATTACGGCCGGCGCCTCGTTTGTCGTGACTCAGGGCGGCTGGGATATGCGCAAACTTCTGGAGATGCGCTGGTGCATGTTCCGCCGGATGCAGAATATTCCGTCCCTGGCGCGAATTCTGTTCCTGACGCCTGACAAGGCGGAGGATATCTGTTCCGGCAAGTGCCCCGGCATTCCTATTTCCGATGATTTCAAACAGGCGATCCGCAAGGAGATGATGCATTCTCTGGCACAGTTCGAAGCCGCCCAGTGGCGCAGACTTCAGATTCATGCCGCCGGAGCGAAGTTCCTCGGATACAGCGGAGTGCAGATCGCCGGAGTCGACCGCCCGGAGACGGCTCAGCGCATCTTCGTCCGCATTGAGGAGGCTATGAAGGAGTTCCAGACCTATGAAGACTGGCGCATCGCCCATAACGACTATTATTCGCGGATTGAAATGGCTCCGTATCCGTACCGCTATTACAAGTTCGAATCAATGCTGGCTCCGGGCGTTACCTGTGACAATGCCAAAGTGACGAACGAACCCTTGCCGAAATGTTCCACTTCAGAACGCATGAAGTATCGTCTCGGCAGACTTCTTCTCTCTCATGCGGACCGGATGCCTCCGCGGGAGAAGCGGATCACGAAAAAACTCCTGGCTTCCTGCCGGGGCGGATGTGAAACCTGCCGTCTGCCGCAGAATCTTTATGTCTGTCCGATGAACTGTCCGAAGCACATGGTCAACGGTCCATGCTGTGAGACGGAGCCTTCCGGCAACTGTCATTTCACGGGAAAAGAGTGTGTACACGCATCGAAGATCCGCCGGGCGGTTCATGCAAACGACTACGCTCCGCTTGAGGAGCTGATCGTCGAATCCTGAACCTTCACGGTTCTTTTGAACAACAGAACAGAAATGGTGGTCAATATGCTGATAACAAGTGTGAAGAATCCGAAGATCAAGCGGGTCTGTGCCCTGCGGGAGCGCCGGGAACGCGACCGGGAAGGGGTGACGGTCCTGGAGGGCTATCGCGAGCTTTCCCGTTCCATGGATGCCGGAATCCAGCTGACGGAGTGCTATCACTGCCCGGAACTCTATCTCGGGGAGCATGAGGGGGAACTGATTGCGCGCGCCGCCGCGCAGGGGGCGGAAATCTATGAAACAACCGCCGATGCCCTCGTGAAAATGGCCTACCGGGATCGTCCGGAGGGGTTGATCGCTCTCGCGAGAATGCGTCACAAGGGACTGGATGAAATGCCTGCTCTTTCCAATGGCCTTTATCTTGTTGCGGAGACGATTGAGAAGCCGGGGAATCTCGGTTCGATGCTCCGCAGTGCCGATGCGGTCGGCGCAACCGGCGTCATCATCTGCAACCGCCGGACCGATGTATTCAATCCCAATGTGATCCGTGCGAGCACCGGTGCGATCTTTTCCGTTCCGCTAGCCGAAACGAGCAGCGAGGAAGCTGTGGAATGGTTCCGCTCGCACAACATCCGGACGGTTGCCGCAAGCCCCCATTCCACCGACGTCTATACCGATCTGGATATGACTCAGGGAATCGCGCTGGTGGTCGGAGCCGAACAGTACGGGCTGACCGATTACTGGATGAAAGGCGCCGATATCAACGTCCAGATCCCGATGCTCGGACGCATGGATTCCCTGAACGTTGCCACCGCCGCCACGATTCTTCTCTACGAAGCTGCGCGTCAGCGCAAATGGAAGCCTTCCCGCGCGTGATTTCTTCGGCGGGCGGGGACGGTTTCCGGAAGATCAGAGCAGAGATGTTTCTGTTCTCCAGTCGATTTCCGCGAACCCGCGCTTCCGGAGCTCCTCATTGATGCGGGAGAAGGGACGGCTCCCGAAGAATCCCCGGTACGCCGAAAGCGGAGAGGGATGCGCCGATTCGAGAACAATGTGCCGGTCCGTATCGATCAGGCGCTTTTTTTTCTGCGCGGGCGCGCCCCACAGGACGAAGATCACGGGAGATTCACAGTCGCTGACCGTTCGGATGACGGCGTCGGTGAACTCTTCCCATCCGTGCTTCTGGTGCGATGCCGCCGCGTGGGCGCGCACTGTGAGGACCGTGTTCAGAAGCAGAACTCCCTGCCGTGCCCAGGATTCGAGAGAGCCGTGGGAGGGAACGGGGATTCCGAGGTCGTCCCGCAGCTCCTGGAAGATGTTCCGCAGAGAAGGGGGGAAGCGGACCCCGGGCCGGACGGAGAAGGCGAGTCCGTGAGCCTGTCCGTCGTCGTGATAGGGGTCCTGTCCGAGGATCAGGACCCGGACTTTGTCCGGCGGAGTCAGGCGGAATGCGGTGAACAGGTCTTCCTCGGGTGGAAAAACCTTTCCGCCGGAGTATTCCGCCTCCAGAAATGTCTGAAGTTTCCGGAACGATTCGGTGCGGAGAGCGGAATCCAGTTCCGTTCTCCACGCCTCCGGAAGCATTGCCGCCAGATCCATGAATGTCTCCGGTCCCGAAGTTATTTCACGATGTCGCCGAGAATGAAGATGGCGCCGATGTAGGCGTCTTTTCCGGCGTATTTCTGCGGATTCTTGTCAAAATCGGGCTGATTGTGCTTGAAAAGAATCTTGCGTTTGTCGAAGGTCTGGTCGAGAATTTTGATTTTGACTGTATGGACCTTGTCCGCTGTGAGTCCGAGGAGTCCCATGTTTGCGATCCGGTAGTAGGTGCAGTAGGGGTCGAAGAATCGGACGGTGCGCGGTTTTCCTCCGTCGATGGTGATTTCCGCCATGCCGCATCCGGGACCGATGAGATTGTAGAGGGATGCCATGGTGCCTTTGAATTTGAATTCAACAGTCGCGCCGGGCGCGAGTTTCCAGATGCCGGGCATGCGGTTCAGGAAAGAACGGGCCGGAAGGTCCTTGTTTGTCTGTTTCGCAACGGGACCGCTCAGTTTGATGCCCGGTGCATTCAGAGAAACGACTTTTGAAAATTCGTAGTTGTCTTTCATGACCGGGGCGGGCAGCGGCAGATGGGAGCCGGGTTTCCCGGCTTTGGCGATTTCCGGAAGGGCTTTTTTAAGTGCATTGGTATAAAGGACATGGCCGGTGTTTTCGTACGGATGGACACCGTCTTTGGAGAAGGGGATTTTGCCGTCTTTGGTGACCGGCACATCGGCGCTGATGTTCAGGTCCTTGCCGGAGACTTTGGTCATGCCCTTGGAATCGGCTTTCATGATAAGCTTGCCTTGCCGGGCAAGTTCCACCGCGCCGAGTCCCATGTGGATGGAGGGAACGTTATAGTAATCGGCGACATCCTCCATGACGCTGGTGGAACGTTTCATTTGTCCTTTCAGCAGATTGGGAAGGTCGTTCGCGGTGAAGGTGTAG
>CALXMJ010000216.1 GCA_944389445.1 uncultured Victivallales bacterium
GGGAGCGGAAAAGCAGCTGATCTACGCGCTGACCGGACGGAAAGTGCTGGAAGGCGGACTGCCGATGGATGTCGGCTGTGTCGTCATGAACATCGGAACCGCGACGGCCGTTCACAACGCGGTCGTACTCGGTGAACCGCTGATCGAACGCATCACCACGGTGACGGGCAGTCCGGTTGCCGATCCGGCAAACTGGCTTTTCCGCATCGGAACGCCGATCAGCAAGGCTCTGGAACTCTGCGGAGGCGTGACAACGGCTCCCGCAAAGGTCATCATGGGCGGCCCGATGATGGGTTTTGCTCAGTCGAACATTGAGGTGCCGATTACGAAAAACTCCTCGGGCGTTCTGCTGATGGCTCCGGAGGAGGTGGAACAGTTCTCCGGAAATCCGTGCATCCGGCGCGGACGCTGTGTGGCGTCCTGTCCGATGAATCTGCTGATCCCGCAGCTGAGCGTGATGGTGGAGTCGGAAAAATTCGATCTGGCGGAACAGAACTATGTCATGGACTGCATGGAATGCGGAATCTGCGCGTATGTCTGTCCGGCGAAACGTCCGCTGGTCCAGCATTTCCGCAGAGCCAAAGCTGAAATCCTCGCCAAACGGCGCAAAAAATAATAAGGTGTAAGAGAATGAGTGAAGAAAACAATACGGTCAAACTGCCGGCGCCGGGGAGCCTCATTATAAGTTCCTCTCCGCACCTGCATGAAAATTCAAGCATCTCGAAGATCATGCTTCAGGTTCTGCTGTGCCTTCTGCCGGCGGTGCTTGCGGCGCTCTGGTTCTTCGGGCTTCCCGCACTGAAGGTCATGATCTGCTGCGTGGCGTTCTGCATGCTGTTCGAATATCTCTGGTGCAGACTGATGAAACAGAAATCCACGCTCCGCGACTACAGCGCGGCGGTGACGGGACTGATTCTGGCACTGAACATTTCCGCACATTCGCAGTGGTGGCTCTGCATGGTCGGCTCGTTTGTGGCGATCATCATTGCCAAGCAGGTGTTCGGCGGACTCGGACAGAACCCGTTCAATCCGGCGGCGGTGGGACGTGTCGCCCTGCTGGTCGGATTCACGGGTCCGATGACAACCCAGTGGGTTGCTCCGACCCCCGGAGCGTTTGTCGGAGCCATTGATGCAACCACAACGGCAACGCCGCTGACCCTCGCCAAAGGCTGTGTCGGAAACATGGACCAGATGGCTGCGCTGGAAACGGCGGAACATTACTGGAACTATTTCGTCGGCAACATGGGCGGATCTCTCGGTGAGACCTCCGCGCTGGCGATTCTGATCGGTGCGGTCGGCCTGTTCGCCTTCCGCCTCATCAAGTGGGAAATCCCGGTGGCGATTCTCGGAACGATGGCGGTCTTCACCTGGATCGTTCATGTGACTTCACCGGCGACGACGCCCGGTCCTCTCTTTCATCTCCTCACCGGAGGCGCCATGATCGGCGCGTTCTTCATGGCAACCGACATGGTGACCTCGCCCATGACGCGACGCGGATGCCTGATCTTCGGCGCCGGAATCGGCGTCATCACCTGCGTGATCCGCATCTGGGGCGGATTCCCGGAAGGAATGAGTTTTGCGATCGTCATCATGAACGCCCTGGTTCCGCTGATCGACCGCTTCTGTTTCAAACGTCCGTTCGGATGGACACACGCTTCCGGAGGTGCAAGATGAGTGCTCCGAAAAAAATCAGTATTGTGTATCTGGCCTTTTTTCTCTGCGTGATCTGCGCGGTTGCGACCGCGGCGCTCGCGTTTGTCGCCAATACGACGGCGGCTCCGATCGCCAAAGCAAAAGAGGCGAAAGTCTTCAACGGGCTGAAAACGGTTCTCCCCGCTTTCGACAACGACCTCGTGAAAACCAAAAAGACCTACAAGAGCGCCAATGGTGCCGATGTCGACATCTACACTGCAAAGAAAAACGGCAAGGTGGTCGGCTACGCGGCACAGGCGTTCGTCACGACCGGATACGGCGGCAGAGTCGAAGGGCTTCTCGGGCTTTCTCCCGAGGGGAAGATCACGAACTACATCATCTCCTCGCACAGTGAAACGCCGGGACTCGGAACCCGCGTCACCGACCGCAAGGTCACAAAAACCATCTTCAATCTCGGCAGTAAAAAGGATGACTCCAAACTGCCGCCGAATGCAATTCTTGACCAGTACGTCGGCCACTCGCTCGCAAAAGGCGATTCCTGGAAGGCCCGTCCGTGGGCGCTGAAAAAGAACGGCGGCGAAGCGGAACACGTTACCGGTGCGACGATCAGTTCGAACGCCGCCTGCGGCATCGCCTGGGAGGCGGTCTCCGCGTTCGACAAAAACAAAGCTGAAATTCTGAAGGGAGGGAAATAACCATGTGGAAGGATTTCATCAACGGCATCTGGAAGGAGAACCCCGTTCTGGTTCTCATGCTCGGCATGTGCCCGACCCTGGCGACCACATCCAATGCGCCGAATGCGCTCGGAATGGGACTCGCCACAACCTTTGTGCTGGCATGCAGCAACGTCGTGATTTCGGCGATCCGCAACATCGTTCCGGCAAAGATCCGCATCCCCTGTTATATCGTGGTCATCGCCACATTCGTGACGATCGTCGATCTGCTGATGCAGGCGTATGCGCCGTCGTCGATCTACGATGCGCTCGGAATTTTCATTCCGCTGATCGTAGTCAACTGCATTGTGCTCGGGCGTGCGGAAGCGTTCGCCTCGAAGCACGGCATCTTCCGTTCCCTGCTCGACGGACTCGGCATGGGATGCGGATTCACGCTGGCGCTTGTAATGCTCGGCCTCGCCCGGGAATTCTGCACCGGAGGAACGCTGTTCCAGATCAAGGTCATCACCCCGTGGACGATTGATTTCAATCTGATGAGCATGGCTCCGGGCGGATTTATCATGCTCGGCATGTTCCTCGCGGGAATGAATATCTACAACAAACGCAAGGCCGAAAAAGAAGGCCGCAAATGCGATCCGCCGATGGACATGGATTGCAGGCACTGCAATATCTGCACCATCGAACGCGAAAAATAAGACTGCTGACCGGGCATTGACGCCCGGTCTTTTCTTTCTTCGAAACCTTCTCCCATATGAAAAGACTCTGCCATTTTCTGCTGCTGATTCTCCTGACAGCGATGCTCTCCGGCTGTTTCTATGCCCGCGAGATCGGTATTTCCGAAGCATCGGAAACGGAAGCAAGAGAATATTACGGCATCTCGGGTTCCACGTCGGAGGGACTCTCTTTCGAGTCGCGGAACTATCTTCAGAGCAATCTTCTCATGCAGCTCTACCGGACAAACCCGGAGGAGCTGATCCGTCTTCTCTCGGAGGACTTCAGAAAAACAGGCTCCCGGGAAATTCTCGGAGCGAAAGCCGACGTCTGTTACAACTGCGCCGTGGAAACTGACGATCCCGATTCCGCGAACCGCTATTATCTGGCCGCCGCATACGCGTATTACTGCCTTCTCTTCGACACAACGTTCCGGAAAGCGGAAGATTCCGGACGCTTCGATCCGCTTGTAATCCGGGCGACCATTCGCTACAATGCCGCCACCGGAAAGATCTTCAAATACCTGAAAAAACGCGGACTGCTGGGAAAAAAAGCATTTCATCTGCCTTCCGCCGATGGAGAAACCGTCTCATTCCCCGCATATGCCGTTTCCAATCTGCCGAAACTCAAAGACGGGTACGAAGATTTCCTGCTCTGTTCGGATTTCAAAACAGAAAAGCTGGCGCATTTTTCCTATCGTTTTGGAATCGGGGCGCCAATCATTGCCGTCACCCGGAATGCCTCGGGCAGCGGCAGAACTCTCAAACTGGCAAAAGATCTGGCGCTCTCCGCCACTTGCGTTCTGCGTTTCCATGCGGGGGAAAACGGGGAACGCAGTGCGACCATGGAATTTCATGACTCCGTCAAATACGATTCGCTCCGCATTCATGGAGAAGCGGTCCCGCTTACGCAGGACTTCTCCACGCCGATCGCTTATTTTGTCAATCATCGGGATGACATCAATCTGCTGACGTACATGCTGAACCCCGATCACGACCAGTTCAGCGGACTCTATGCGATGTCGCCTTACGATCCGGACAAGATTCCTGTGATTTTCATTCACGGCCTGATGTCGAGTCCGCAGACATGGATTCAGATGATCAACACTCTTTCGAGTGATCCGGAGATCCGCAGCCGTTATCAGTTCTGGTTCTATACCTACTCCAGCGGCAATCCGGTTCTCATTTCCGCGGGAAAGATGCGCGAAGCGGTCGATGCCGTCTGGAAACAGCATGGAAAAGACCGGAACTTCAACCGGATGATCCTTGTCGGGCACAGCATGGGCGGACTGCTGGCAAAGACCTTTGCTCTTGATTCGGGAGATTCCCTTCTGACGAAACTGATCGGGCGTCCCTGGAGCGAAATCAAGCCGGAGCTGCGTCCGGAGGAGATTCAGAAGATGGAAGAAATCGCCGTATTTCATCAGCGGGAATATGTCTCGCGCATTGTTTTCATGGCGGTTCCCCACAAAGGTTCGGAAATGGCCGACTGGAGCATTGCCCGCTGGGGCGCATCCCTGATCTCCCTTCCAGTGAAAATGGTCCGGAACGCCGCCTCTCTCGCCGCCAAGCTGATTCCGGGGGAAAACGCGGCAAATCAGGCAAAAAGGCATCTCCAGACAGGAATCGACAATCTGAGTCCGGACAATCCGGTGCTGACTGGAATTTCCGGAATGCCGCTGTCTTCACGGATTATCTACAATTCCATCATCGGCAACAACCGGAGGGCCGGAGTACCGGGCGGGACCGACGGCATTGTGAAATATGAGAGCTCCCATCTCGACAATGTGGAAAGCGAACGGATTGTCAAAAGCGGTCACAGCGTTCAGACGAACCCGGAAACGATCCGTGAACTCGTCCGGATTCTGAAGGAGCATTCCGCGCGGAAAACGCTGCCGCCACCGGAAGCCGCCGCAGGCGGAGCCACTTCCGGCAAAGACGCATGACCGGAAGATTTTGGCACCGCTCCCCCTTGATTTTTCCGTTTTCCGGAGTACCTTTATAGTGGTACTTATTTAGAATCACCAAATCAAACATGAAGGATTTTCAATATGCATAAACTTCGTTTCCGGCAAGTTCATCTTGACTTTCATACCTCTCCGGAAATTCCGGAAATCGGCGTCAAATTCGACAAGAAGCAATGGCAGGATCGATTGAAAAAAGCACATGTCGACTCCATCACATGCTTCTCCTCCTGCCATCACGGAATGAGCTATCATCCGACAAAGGTCGGCATGATGCATCCCAACCTGAAGTTCAATCTGCTCCGTGCCCAGATGGATGCCTGCAAGGAAATTGACGTCAACGTTCCCGTCTACCTCACCGCCGGGGTCAACAATTACGCGGCTTCCCTTCATCCTGAATGGCGCGAAGTCAACAGCGACGGCACCTACGCCGGATGGGTCCAGAGCCCGCTTGAACCCGGATTCATGAAAATGTGCTTCAATACTCCGTATCTGGATTACCTTTGTGAGATGATCCGTGAAACGATCACGATGTTCCCGGAAGCCGACGGAATTTTCCTCGACATCATCACCCAGGGTCCCTGCTGCTGTCCGTGGTGCCTCAAGAGCATGTACCGGGAAGGGTTTGATCCCCAGCTTCCGGCGGACCGCATCGCCCATGCGCGCAAGGTCCTTGTAAACTATTACAAACGCACGTTTGAAGCGGTCCGGAGCGTCGATCCGAAAATGCCGATCTTCCATAACAGCGGCGACATCCGGATCGGCGACCATGAAATTCTTCCCTACTTCAGTCATCTGGAACTTGAATCGCTCCCGACAGGCGGATGGGGATACGACCATTACCCGATGTGCGCAGCATACAGCCGCAATCTCGGACTCGATTTCCTCGGCATGACCGGAAAGTTCCACAAAACCTGGGGAGAGTTCGGCGGATTCAAACATCCCAACGCGCTCCGCTACGAATGCGCGGCAATGATCGCAAACAACTCCAAATGCAGCGTCGGCGATCAGCTGCATCCCTCGGGAGAACTCGACGAAAGCACCTATGAGATCATCGGCGAAGCATATTCGCATGTCGAACAATGCGAGCCCTGGTGCAAAGACGCGCTAAGTGCCGCGGAAATCGCCGTAGTCGCCGATGAAAATCCGGATCACAAACAAAACAGCAATGTAGGCGCCTCCCGCCTCCTGCTGGAACTTCATCTCCCGTTTGATTTCGTCGATTCCGGAATGGAGTTCGGCAAGTACAAATGCCTGATCGTTGCGGATGAAACGGAACTCTCCGACGCCCTCCGGATGAAGCTGAAGATGTTCCTTTCCAACGGTGGACGCGTCGTCTTTGCCGGCGACAGCCTGTTCGACAGGGAAACCGGAAAACCGGTCTTTGACGCCGGAGCCGAATTCGGAGAACGTTCCCCCTTCTGTCCGGATTTCGTCAAATGCGCAGAGGATATGGTCTCGTTTGTCAAAACGCCGTTTGCCATGCGGATGCCCTCGCGCAGAATGAAAGTCACCTCCGGACGCTCTCTCGGAAAAATTTATGATCCGTATTTCAACCGCGATGTGCGTCATTTCTGCTCGCATCAATATACACCGTATGAGACAAAGCCATCCGGCTACGATGCGGCGGTCATCAGCGGCAATCTTCTGTACTTTGCCCATCCGGTTTTCTCGCTTTACCGCGCGACCGGAGCGGTCGTCCTTCAGAAATATGTGGAAAAGGCGCTGGAACTCTTTCTTGGGGACAATCGGCAGGTCATTGCGGAAAACTTCCCCTCGACCGGACGCGTCACACTGATGCGCCAGCCTGCGGAAAACCGTCATATTCTGCACGTTCTGTATGCCAGCACGATCCTTCGCGGGGGGGATCAGAAGCTCATCAACTTCCAGCACGATGCCACCCCGACCGAGGTGATTGAAGAGCTTCTGCCGCTTCGCAATGTCTCGTTCACAGTCCGCGTCCCGGGACCGGTCGCCTCCGTGACACGCGAACCGGAAGGCATTCCCGTTCCCTTCGAGTATCAGGACGGAAAGCTCCGCTTTACACTCGACGAATTCACCTGCCATACCATGGCAGTCATCCGCTGACGGAAAAATCCTGATCGCAGACCGACAGGTACGGTGAGAATTTCACCGTGCCTGTTTTTTTTGCGGGGAAACGCGGGAAGAACGCCTTCCCCGGTAAAATTTCCAAAGGCGGCATTGAAAAAATCCCCAGATGCGCTTATCTTAAGGAAACATGTTCCAACAGGAGAGAAAGGTGCTTTCATGGCCAGTGGCGAATACAAATGGCGCGGCGGATTCTGTCTTGAAGTAAAGCCGGTGCCAAATACGATAGTGATTTTCGGGGCATCCGGCGATCTTGCATGCAGAAAACTGATTCCCGCCCTGTTTCACCTCTGGAAACGCGGACTGCTGCACGAAAAATCGCGGATTGTCGGCTGCGCACGAACCCCGATGGATGATGTTTCCTATCACGCCCTCCTCCGGAAATGGATCGGAGATTCCGAAGAACTGGAGGATTTTTTCACCCGTCTGCACTACATGCACGGCGATTACAGCGACCCGGAATTTTACAGGGACCTTTCCGCCGGACTCGACAAAATCGAAAAGGAAGCCGATGCCGATCCCGCCATCACGGGACGCATCTTCTATCTCTCAATGCCTTCCGCACTGTACGAAACGATTGTGAACCGTCTCGGCGAATCCGGATTGACCCGAGAGGATCCTTCCGGCGTCCCGTGGCGGCACGTGATTCTGGAAAAGCCGTTCGGACGCGATCTTGAAAGCGCCCGGACACTGGACGCCCGTCTGCATAAGACTCTACAGGAACATCAGATCTACCGCATCGATCATTATCTCGGCAAGGAAACGGTTCAGAATCTTCTGGTTCTCCGGTTCGCCAACACGATCTTCGAACCGGTCTGGAACGCGAATTACATAGACAACATCCAGATCACCGTTGCGGAAACCGTCGGGGTCGAACACCGGGCAGGATATTTCGATTCCGCCGGACTCCTCCGCGACATGTTTCAGAATCATATTCTCGAAATGCTTTCCCTCGTAGCGATGGAAATTCCAAGCTCCTCGGCCGCGGACAGCATCCGCGATGAAAAGCTCAAGCTTCTGAAAAGCATCCGTCCGTTCGATCGGAAGACTCTGGCGGACTCCATCATCCGAGGCCAATATACGGCGGGCGAAATCAACGGAGCCCCATGCCCCGGATACCGCGAAGAACCTGGAATTCCATCGGAGTCCCGCACGGAAACTTTTGTCGCGATGCGTCTGTTCATCGACAACTGGCGCTGGCGCGGCGTCCCGTTCTATCTGCGCAGCGGAAAACGCATGCCGCGGAAGACAAGCAATATTGTCATCAACTTCAAGCCGATCCCCCATTCGATCTTTTCTCCTCTCAGAGCGGAGGATCTGACACCGAACCAGCTGATTCTGAACGTCCAGCCGCAGGAAGGACTTGCTCTCACCATTCAGGCGAAACAACCGGGACCGAAACTCTGCATGGGCGCCTTGAGCATGGATTTCAAATACGCAAGCATTCTGGAAGACGGCTCCGGCATGCCGGATGCCTACGAACGTCTCCTTCTCGACTGCATGCTCGGCGATCAGACGCTTTTCATCCGCAACGACACAATCGAATACGCATGGTCCCTCCTGACCCCGATCCTTCATGAGTGGGAAACCAATGCGGAAACCGCCGGGCCGGTCTATCCCTATGCCGCGGGCACATGGGGCCCAAAGGCCGCCGAAGACCTCACCGCCCGCAACAATGTCTTCTGGCGCAATGAAACAAACTGACCGCAACTACATTCTGAAATGGAAAAAATGGATTCCCGCGGCATCGGCGGTCATTCTTCTTCTTTCCGCACTCCCCTTTCTCGGACGTCTTCCGTGGTTTGACGAGGTGCTCACGATCGGCTGGCTCCGGTTCGATCTTTTCCGGATTCCATTCCTCTACAACATCCCGAACAACCATATCGTCTATACGATGCTGCTGTGGATCTGGAGCGACGCCTTCTCCCGTTTCGGCGCCGATACCGTTCCCGTACTGCGCAGCCTCTCGCTGATCGGCGGATGCGGGGCGATCTTTCTGATCAGCCGCTACCTGCTGACGCGCTGCGGATTTTTCGGTGGAATCTGCTGCTCCTTTCTGCTGGCGGTCTCCGGGACCATGAGTCTTTTCTCAACGGCTCTCCGGGGATACGCATTCGCCCTGCTCTTCTGCTTTGCAGCGTTCACAGCGGCCGATCAATGGGGAAAACGCCGACTGCTGGACTGGCACGGTTTTCTCTATTTTCTCTTCTGCTGTCTGGCGGTGGGAGTCATGCCCACCGATCTGTTCGCACTGGAAGCGGGTGCGCTCTTCTTCCTGCCGCGATTCCTCCGTTCGCGCAAGGATTTCTTTCATGGAATTCTGCTGGCGGGAATTCCGGTGATTTCACTGCTTCTGTTTTACGCGCCGATTTTTGACAAGCTTCTGAAAGCATCCCGGCTCCGCGAAGGCTGGTCTACCTGGACGGGTGCATACTGGAACCTCTACGGGACCTGGCTGTTTCTGTTCCTGCCGGTAATCGGATTCGCTCTATGGGGTGCTGCGATCCTGTGGAACAATCATCCCCGTCTGCGTCTGCGCCTGCTCTGTTTTCTGCTGATCCTGCTTCTGCCGCTTCTGCTTGCGGTTTTTGCTCAGGTACCGCCGTTTCCGCGAGTCTTTTTCCCGTTTTTCGGAATCTGGACCGTCATTCTGGCGATTTGCCTGATGCCATTTCCGGCACGTACAGGAAATCTTTGCCTGCGTTCGCTGCCGCTGCTGTTTTCTCTGCTGTGGATTGTGCTGGCGGGGAGCATCACGCCGTACGTTTCACAACTGCTGTTCGGTCCGCCCCGCTGCGACGACCTGCTGCATTCGTATCCGGTTTCCTCGATCTTCCGTCCGGATAAAACTGCGGAGGCTATCCGGAAATACATCGGGGACCATTCCGTTTTCATTGATTTTGACGCGGATCCGCCCTCCCTCTCCATGCTTCTGGCGGCGGGGGGCTTTCCTGAGGACCGGATTTTGTACGACCGCCCGGATTTCGGGCGTGTGGTCCGACTGGAACCGTTTGATCTGATCGTCTGCGAAGACAGTGATGCCCTGGAAGTCCTGCGGAAACGTTTCTCTCTGGAAGGAGAATATGTTCCCGTTTTTGATGCGGCGATGCAGAAAGTCTATCGCCGGAAAACAGATCTGGAAGAGACGGACAAGTGAAACTGGAAAAGATTCATTTCCGCAATCTGGCCTCCCTGTACGGGGAGTGGACAATCGACCTGACGGCAAATGCCTTCTCCGATGCCGGGATATTTGCATTGTCCGGGCCTGTCGGGTCCGGGAAAACGACCGTATTCGATGCGGTCCGCCTGGCCCTTTTCGGCAGAACTTCCCGTCTGGACCGGATCAGCCAGAACGACAACGAAATCATGACCCGCGGGACCAAAGACTGCTTTGCGGAACTTGTTTTTTCCAATGACAAAGGACGCTTTCTCTGCCGCTGGTCTCAGCGCCGCGCACAGAAATCCGGCAATCTTCAAATGGCGGAACATACCCTTGCTGAATTCAGGGACGGCTCGGAAACGGCGGTCATTCTGACCTCCAAACTGGAGGAAACACGCAAGCGCATCCGGGAAATCATCCGAATGGATTTCAAGCATTTTTCCCGTGCAATGATTCTGCCCCAGGGTCAGTTTGCCGATTTTCTTCAAGCGCCCCCCGAAGAGCGCGCGCCCGTCCTCGAACAGATCACCGGAACCGAAATCTACACTGCGATTTCAAAGAAGGTGCATGAGACATGCCGGACACTCGACTCCGAACTGAAATCCATGCGGGACATCGCCCGCGGCATTGAATTTCTGGAACCGGATCAGGTCGCGGAACTGAAAACGCTTGCGGCGGAAAATCAGGAAGAGGTCAAACGCATCAAAGCAGAATACGACCGTCTGGCCGCCCTGCGCCAGAACTGCAAAGCGCTCCTGCTGGAAACAGCCGGACTCGAAGCGCTTCAGCTCGAACTCCCGGATGCGGAACGGGACGTCCAGGATGCACGAAATGCTGTCACAGACGCCTCCGGCCTTCTGGAATCTGTAAAGGATCATCTTGCCCTGCTCTCCCCGCTTCTTCTGCGTGTCCGCGAACTGGACACCAGAATCGCGCTCGAATCGGAACATTTGAAACAAGCGGAACTTGAATTTGCCCGTCATTCCGCTGAACACACCGCGGAAACGGCAAAACTCGAATCCGTCAACCGGGATTTGGATAATTTCAAGGAACAGCTCCGCCAGATCCGGAAATATCTGGAAGAACATGCCTCAGACGCCGCCCTGAAAAGCGATCTGAGCGGCATTGAACTGCTCTCTTCACGGGAAAACGCACTCTGCAAAAACATCGTGGAATGGAAGGCAAGTCTGGAAAACACCGCGAAGGATCTCGGAGAAAAAAACAGGGAAATCGAATTCCTTGCCGGGAAACGGAATGCCGCACTGCAGGAACTCCATACTGCGGAAGAAAATCTCCATAAGAAGAAATCTGCCGAAAAAGAACTGCTGGGAGAAGAGAGTTCCATCTCCGGTTTTTACGAAGCTCTGGAACAGGCAAGAAAGCGGGAAGCGCTCCTGAAAGAGATGCTCTCGTTCAGCGAATCAGAGCAGAAACTGAGGATAAGAAAAGCGGATGCGGAAACTTTTCTGAAACAGAATGAAGAACGCAGAAAGCAGAACGAAGAACTGCTTGCAGCCCGACGTGAAATCAAAAAACAAATTTCGGAACAGCTGGCACTTCTGGAACGTCAGCGGATGTTCGAGTTGAAAATCGCAGCTTATGAGAAGGATCGGAAATCTCTGCAGGAAGGAACGGCATGTCCGCTCTGCGGTTCCAGAAATCATCCTTATGCGGAACATTTGCCGGAATTGCTTCCCGAGGATCGCCTGGAATCCGTCCGTCGCGACGCGGAAACGGCAGCCGGGGCAAGTGGCGATCTGGAAAAACACGCTGCCGAACTCAACGTCCACGCGGAAAATGGAAAACGGGAGCTTCTGCGGATTGATTCCGAACTGGAAGCGGTTCTCTCCAATCTCGAAAACTGCAACTGGGCACTCTTCGGACTGAATCGTTCCTCGCCTGAACTTTCCGGAGAGATCCGCTCATGTCTTGCCGTGCAGGAAAAAGAGACCGCACAGCAGGAACTGCAGACAAAACGTCTTGAGCGGCTTCTTTCAGAAACGGCGGCAGCCGAAAAACTGCGGCACTCCGCGGAGGAAGAGCTCAATCGCTCCAGCGGAGCTCTGGATCGGGCGGAAACGGAACGGAAGGCTCTCCTCACTCTGCGGGACAGGGGATCGGAAGAACTTGCCGCAAGGGAAAAAGAACGGAATGAACTTCTCTCCTCCCTGAATGAAACTCTCTCGAAATACGGAGTCTCGACGGAAACGGACTCCTATCCGGAACGTTTGAAAAGCCGATCCTGGCTTTTTGAGAAAAAACTCCGGGAAAAACAGGCTATGGAAACGGAAATCGCACGGCTTTCCGCCGATTCCGCCTCCGGTACGGAGCGTCTGCGGAAAAGCATGCAAACGCTGGAAACAGAATCCGGCATGCTGGATGGCAGAAAATCCACGCTGTCAGCATTGAGGAATTCCCGTCAGGAACTCTTCGGGGAACGGAATCCCGCAGAGGAGGAACGCGCAGCAAACGAAAAAATCGCTTCTGCCGGACAGGAATTCCAACAGAAGACCGAGCTTCTCTCAAAACAAAGAGAACGTTTGAACACTCTGGAAACGCGCAGGACCGAAACACTGGCGCGAATGGAAAAATACAAAACGCTGATTGAGAAACAGAATCCCGATCATCTCCCGGAACCGGAACTGGAATCGCGGCTGATGGAACTGGATGGGAAACGACAGGAAAAACTCCGTCTCATCGGGGAGTGCAACGCCCGGATGGAAGCCTCCGAACGGAACCGCGAAAAAGCATCCGCTCTGTCCGCTGAAATCGACTCGAAAAGCAGCGTCCTGCAAAAATGGGAGTTCCTGAATGACCTGATCGGTTCAAGCGACGGGAAAAAATATCGAACCTTTGTCCAGTCCCTCACTCTGGAAACGCTCATGGAACATGCCAACGAACAGCTGGCAAAGTTCAGCGACCGCTACACCCTGGTTGCGGATTCCGAAAGCGGTCTTGAATTCAATGTAAAGGATGCCTATCGCGGCAATGAGATTCGTTCCACCCGCAATCTTTCCGGAGGCGAAACATTCCTTGTCAGTCTTGCTCTTGCGCTCGGGCTCTCCCGGATGGCGCGCAACCGCGTGCGGATCGACACCCTCTTCCTCGATGAAGGCTTCGGCACTCTCGACGAGGAAAACCTCCAGCATGCCCTGGAACAGCTGGCTGGACTCAAGCAGCATGGAAAATTGATCGGAATCATCTCCCATGCGCACGGAATTGAGGAAATTGTTCCGGTCGTGCTCCATTTTGAATGCCGCGCCGGATACAGTACCATTTCCGGACCGGGAGTCACCGGAGAAAGCCGGAAACTGTAAATCCATCCCCCTCATAAGATAACCCTCCGGAAGAGAATCCCGTTTCCAGATTCTGAGAACGGATTGCATTTCCCGGAAATCATGCTATCATACAGGAACGAAATGGAAAGACCGGTACACTCGTTTCTTTCCTGAAAACATGAATTCATCAAGAGCGGAGATGGAATTATGAAAAAACTTCTCACGATTTCAATGTTGACTCTTGCCTCATTCTTCACGGCGGGAATTCTCTCTTCCGGATGCTGCTCCGGCAGTTCCTGTTCCGGAATGGAAAACCGGCAGACAGCCATCACGAATGTCTTATGGAAGCTGAAACCCGACTCGCTTTCCGGAATCGGAAAAACTACGGAAATGCCTGACCGCGACGTCACCTTCCGGATCGACAAAAACGGTATGGTTTCCGGCTGTGCCGGAGTCAACCGCTATTTCGGTTCCGCTGCATTGAACCAGACCGGAAAAAGTTTGAAATTCGGCTCAGGACTCGGCGCAACGAAAATGGCAGGCAAAGGCATGGCATTTGAGGATGCATATCTCAAAATGCTTTCCAGGGTCGTCTCCTACGACAACTCAGGGAATCTCCTGCGCTTCAAGGACAAAAACGGAAAAAATCTCGCCGTTTTTGAACCTGCCCCGGAAAAATAATCCGCCCCCGTTTCCTGCAAACGGAAAGAAATACATCCGCAGACAGTACGGATGTATTTCCTGATGGCCTGTCTCCCAGCCCGGATTATTCGGGATCAGCTCATCTCCGGCATTGAAAAAACCGAAAGGCATCAAACGCATCCGGAAAATCCGGCAGCAGTTTCGTGAATCCGCGCAAGTCCTTCTTTTGCAAATCATTGCGATATCCCGGAAAACAGAACCGGAGAAATCATATTCTTCCACGGTTTCAGTTTCTCCGAGAGCCGGAGCACCGGATCGGAAGCAGAGATGCGCGGTCTGGCGGGATCTCGGCACAAATTGCCCGACTCCGCCCCGATCCCTTCATTTAACGCAAACCGAGGGTTTCCTCCATGCCGAAGCGGATGTTCATACACTGAACGGCCTGACCGGCAGCACCCTTCGTCAGATTGTCGATGACGCTGAAGACCAGCAGTTTGTTCGTATGAGCATCGTATACATAACCGATTTCGCAGCGGTTGGTCATGGTGACATGCTTGGTGTCCGGCAGTTTTCCCATCGGGAGAACTTTGACGAATTCTTCATTGCCATAGGCATTTTTATAGGCTTCCGTTACGGCTTCCCTGGAGAATTTCTCTGTCGGATCAAGGACAATCGTGGAGTTGATTCCGCGGTTCATCGGGGCAAGATGCGGAATGAAGTTGACCGCCATTTCTTCGACACCGGCGGCGACCGCCAGCTCCTGCTCGATTTCCGGCAGATGACGGTGTCCGACGGCTCCGTAAGCGCGGATGCTTTCATTGCATTCCGGGAAAATATAAGGCAGATCGACTTTCCGTCCGGCTCCGGTGACGCCGCTCATACTGGCGACGATCACATTTTTCGTGGAAACCAGTCCCGCCTTCAGCAGAGGTGCAACCGCAAGAATGATGCTGGTCGGATAGCAGCCGGGACAGGCAATGAATGCCGCATTCCGGATCTGTTCGCGGTACCGCTCCGGAGAACCGTAAACAGCTTTTTTCAGCAGTTCCGGCGCCGGATGCTCCTTGCCGTAATACTCCTTGTACTTTGCGGTGGAACGCAGACGGAAATCCGCACTGATGTCAAAGACCCGGACCCCGGCTTCCATCAGCGGGATCGCATATTCGGAAGCGAGCCCGTGAGGCAGCGCGAGGAAAGCGGCGTCGCATTCGGCGGCGATCCGCGCCACATCGGGAGCGGAGAATTTCAGGTCCATTCCAAAGAAACGCGGAAAGATTTCCGAAATCTCTTTTCCGGCGTTCTGCCGGGATGTGATGATGCGTAAATCCACATTCGGATGCACGGTAAGAAGCCGGATCAGCTCCTCGCCGGCATAACCGGACGCGCCAACAATAGCCACACGAACCTTAGCCATGATATTCTCCGTAAATTGCGGTTTCTGATTGAAACGGTTCTATAATATAAGTTGTTTTTCCGAAAAGAAAAGCGGCAGGGGCGATTTCAACGGGAAATCGTTGCCCGCAGTAAAAAAAAGAGGAACCCCTTCGAGTTCCTCTGAAAGCAAACCTGGTTCTGAAAACGGATCAGCGTTTGGAGAACTGGAAGCGTCTTCTTGCACCGGGCTGACCGGGTTTCTTACGTTCCTTCTCTCTGGAATCGCGGGTCAGCATTCCGCTGTCCTTCAGGACGGACTTGCAGGCTTCCTCGTCGAATTTGACGAGTGCGCGGGAAAGACCGTGACGGACCGCTCCGGCCTGGCCGGCTTTTCCGCCGCCGGTGACCGTGGCGGAAACATCAATCTTTCCAGTGAGGCTTGTGACCGCAAGAGGCTGAAGGATGTAGCCTCTGAGCGCTTCCGTATTGAAATATTCCTCAAACTTCTTGCCGTTGATGGTGATTTTGCCGTTGCCTTCGGCGATGACGACTCTGGCGCTGGCGCATTTTCTGCGTCCGGTGGTACGGAGTTCTGTGCTCATTCAACTATCTCCTTAGAATTTAACCGTTTCGGGTTTCTGAGCGGCATGCGGATGCTCCGCACCGGCATAGACTTTGAGCTTGCGGTACTGGGCACGGCCGAGACGGCTTTTCGGAATCATTCCCCAGACGGCGTCGCGGATCAGACGCTCCGGATTGTGCTCCCGGACATATTTCGCTGTTTTTTCCCGGAGTCCGCTGCGGTATCCGGTATAATCCGTATAGATTTTCTTTTCCTCTTTGGTTCCAGTCAGCTTCGCCTTGGCGGCGTTGATGACAATGACAAAACATCCGGTATCAACATGCGGGGTGTAGGTGGGACGGTCTTTGCCGCGCAGAGCATTCGTGATTTTTACGGCAAGACGGCCTACGGGAACGTCCGCGGCATCGATCACAATCGTTTTGCGTTCGATTTCGCCGACTTTTGCAAGAAACGTCTTCATGATTTCATTTTCTCCGATTTCGTTTTCCTGTGACGGGCACAGGTTCCATTCCAACACAAAAATCTTTTTTGAATCGTATTCCGCCAGGACGCGATTCACTCTCCTTCTCCGAGATCGGGTAATACGGATGCAGGAACTACTAATTTACTCCGTTAATTGAAAATTTCAAACACTTTCCTGAAAAAAATTTTTATCGAATGTTCTCCCGGAATCCCTCCTGCCGGATACAGGATTGATTTTGACTTTTCACCCCAAAAAAAAGCCCCGCTCTTTCGAACGGGGCATACGTCTGATTCTGAAAAGCGGATTACTTTCCGACCGGGCATTTCAATTTGGCATAGTCCGCTTTGCTGACAAACTTCGTCAGGTTTGTTCCGTCGTCGTCTTTCGCCTTGACGGCATAGCGTTCCTGAACGCCCTTGGCAGTCTCTCTCTTGTAGACGACTTTCTTGCAGTTCTTTTCAGCGATCACGACTTTAGTTCTCTTCTTTACGTTGTAAAACTCCATGACTCATCTCCCTGTTAATGGGTTAACTGACCAGGTACACTTTTGTACCTCCACAGTAAACTGTAACATAGGATAAAATCATTTGCAAATCAATATTTGAAAAAATACGCAGAAAATACGCAGAAAATGCGTTTTTTTTTGTTTTTTGCCTGTTTTCAGCCTGTTTAACTCTGATTTTTAAAGGGATTTTTTGAAAAATCCGGATGAATTCCGAAGCGGGTCAGGGAAAAATCATAGCGGACGGGATCTTCCGGACACCACAGGGAAAAAGCGTATGTGACCTCTTCCGCCGTTTTCCGATCCGCCGCACGGCGCGCGGTCAGGCCGAGTTCACGCGCCAGACGGTGCATGTGAGTATCCAGCGGAACAATCAAACGGCTGGCGGGAACGGAATTCCAGCCGCCCGGGTCGACCGGATCCTTCCGCACCAGCCACCGGAGCATCAGATGGAGACGCTTGCATGCACTTCCCCGTTTCGGCGACGGAAGAAGGGTCGATTCCCCGTCCGGAAAAAAGCGGCAGAGCTCTTCCGTAAAATGTTCCGCGGCAGGCAGAACCGTCCGGTCGGCGGTGGAAAATCCGGAGAGAAAGCACTGTTCCAGCGAACCGTACCGTTCAATCGCCCTTCTGGCGCCCCGGCAGAGAAGAGCAAGATCCGTTCCTGTGTGAAAACGATGTTTGAAACCGGAAAAATCGCACTCGAACTGTTCCGGCGGAGAATTCAGCAGATATGCCCGGGGAGAGAACTGCATAACAGCAAGGATGCTGCGGATGCTTTTCAGAATCTGGTTCACCCGTCCGTAGGCGAGCGCCGAGGCCAGCAAAGCGGCGATCTCGCGGTCTTCGATGCGCTGGAACGGTAGTATCGTTTCCAGCGGATCCGGATGGATGTACCGTGGATCGTTGCAGACAGAATAAAGCCGCTCCAGTCGAAGACCGAGCGGCTCGTTTCCGCAATGAACTGACGCGGCGGAATTACTGTTTCGCGAACTCATCCTTGCCGGCTCCGCATTCCGGGCAGACCCAGTCTTCCGGAAGTTTTTCAAACGGGGTGCCGGGCTCGATGCCGTTGTCGGGATCGCCTTTCGCGGGATCGTAAACATAGCCGCAGACGTTGCACACATACTTGTCCATGATGATTTCTCCTTTTTGTAGAATTCTGTTGTTTTATTGTTTTGCTTTTTCAAGCAGAAGGTTTCCAAGCTGGACACCGGCGTCGAAACATGCCTGGAAATCGGCGTCCGATGAAGCAAACTTGAGTTTGAGGGGCTCCCGGACGATTTCAACGCCCATCTCCTTGAGCCAGTCGTTCGCCTGCACAGCGGCTTCCCCGCTCCAGCCGAAGGAGCCGAAGGCAAAGCCGGAGAGATTCTTCGGACGAAGCCCCTTGAGATAGCAGAGCACATCGGAAACGGAGGGGAAAAGCATGTTGTTGATCGTCGGAGAACCGGCGACCAGCGCACCGGCTCCCATAACGGCGGTCGCCACGTCGCTGCGGGACCTGGAGTGCATGGAACAGACGGTTACCCCGGCGCCCGTCGAACGGATTCCGTCGGCAATGGAGCGAGCCATTTTGTCCGTGGCGCCCCACATGGTGTCGTAGACAACCACTGCGCGGGGCTGCGGTTTCTGTTCCGCAAACTTTTTATAGAGTTCAAGTGGTTTGGCAACATCTTTGCCGCGCCAGATCGGACCGTGATCGGTGGCGATATACTGCACATCAAGATTCAGTGTCGGGAAGACCTCAAGCAGTTTGAGAACCTGCGGAGAGTAAAGAAGCAGGATGTTCGCAT